>CAMPIA010000191.1 GCA_946886175.1 uncultured Altererythrobacter sp. | reverse complement strand
TCATCGTCGTCACCGCGCAGGGCCGCGAGCAGTCGCTGGCCGACGTGCCGGTCGCGATCTCGGCCATTTCGGCCGAGCAGCTCGAGAAATCGGGCACCAACGACATTCGCGAGCTGAACCAGATCGCGCCGTCGCTGCTCGTGTCGTCGACCGGCAACGAGGCGAACGGCTCCGCGCGTATTCGCGGCATCGGCACGGTCGGCGACAACCCGGGCCTCGAAAGCTCGGTCGCTGTGTTCATCGACGGCGTCTACCGCTCGCGTTCGGGCAACGCGCTGAGCGAACTCGGCCCGATCGAGCGGATCGAGATCCTGCGCGGTCCGCAGGGCACGCTCGGCGGCCGCAACTCCTCGGCCGGCCTGATCAGCATCTACACCGCGCCGCCCGAGTTCGATTTCGGCGCCCACGGTTCGTTCACTTACGGCAACTACGACGCGATCCGGGTCGAAGCCGGGGTCAACGCGCCGCTCGGCGATACGGTCGCGGCGCGCGTCGACGGGGTCTATTTCAAGCGCGACGGGTTCTACAACGACGTCGTCAACGATACCGACGTCAACAACCGCGACCGCTACCTCGTGCGCGGACAGCTATTGTTCGAGCCGAGCGATACGCTGAGCTTCCGCCTGATCGGCGACTACTCCAAGAAGGACGAGGCGTGCTGCGCCGCGGTGTTCGTGCAGACCGACTTCGCGCCGCTGGCGCGACTGAGCGATGACATTCCGCCCGTTTCGGGCGAGGCGAAGTTCGATTATCCGGGCAGCATCACCCCGGCGCTGACCAGCACGGCGAACCCGATCATCCCGATCATCCTGGCGCTCGGTCAGGATCCGCGCGCGCTCAACCAGGGTACGTTCAATCGCGACATCTACGTCACGCCGGGCCGGTCCTACCAGGGCGAAACCGAAGACTACGGCGTCTCGGGCGAACTGAACTGGGACTTCGGCGGCGCGTCGCTGACCTCGATCACCGCGTACCGCGAGTATTCGAACAATCAGGCGTCGGACACCGATTATACGCAGCTCGATATTCTCTACCGCTCGCCGGGCGAGGACGCGGGCGCGCGCGCGTTCAAGACCTTTACGCAGGAATTGCGTCTGCAGGGCACCGCGTTCGAGGATCGGCTCGACTGGCTGGTCGGGGGCTTCTACGCCAACGAGAAGCTGGAAGTGCGCGACAACCTGCGGTTCGGCGACGATTACGGCGCCTTCGCTCCATGCCGCGTGATCAACGCGATCAATCCGGCGCTGGCTTCCCCTGCCAGCAGCGGCTGCATCAGCGCTGGCGGCCGCGCGGTTCTGCAAGCGGCCAACGGCGGGGCCGGGGCCTTCGGTCCGGCCACTCCTCTGATTTTCGCGGGTCTCGATAATCTGGCCGGGCTCAACGATCTCGGCGGCACCGGCGACGTCTACAACCAGAAGAGCCAGAATTTCGCGGTCTTCACGCACAACATCTTCCACATCACCGACACGCTCGATCTCACCCTCGGTCTTCGTTACACCAACGAAACCAAGGACTTCGACGCTTCGTTCGGCAACGACAATGTGATCTGCCCACAGAACCGCGCGCTGCTCGGCGGTCTCTTGCAGGTGCCCGCGCTCGCGCCTCTCGCGGGCGGCATCATCGCGCTTTCGTGCCAGGGCAACTCGACCTCCGAACTCGATGGCGTTTCGATTTCCGACACGCGCGACGAGAACGAGTTCACCGGCACCGCGATCGCGAGCTGGAGGCCGACCGACGATCTGATGCTCTACGGTTCGTACTCGCGCGGCTACAAGGCGGGCGGCTTCAACCTCGACCGCTCGGCGCTCAGCAATCCGCTGCTTCTCGATGTCACCAATCTGGATGTCGACAATCTCCAGTTCGACCAGGAAACGGTCGACGCGTTCGAGATCGGCGCCAAGTACTCGACGCGGGAATTCGGCTTCAGCGTGGCCGCGTTCCGCCAGGAGTTCACCAACTTCCAGCTGAACACGTTCAACGGCTCGGTCTTCCTCGTGCAGACGGTCAATTCGTGTTCCGAGGATCTCGGCGGCGCGGATCGGGACCCCAGCGCGGCGACCGGGGGCTGCACGCCCGAGAACGTCCAGCCGGGTGTGGTGGCGCAGGGCGTCGAGCTCGAAGCCTCGCTCAATCCGATCCCCGATCTCGGCTTCACGCTGGGCGTGACCTATACCGACACGAGCTACGAGGACGACCTGATCGGCAACGACAGCGGCGAACCGCTCGATCCCGCGCTGCGGCTGCTGCCGGGCGACAACCTGTCGAACGCGCCCGAGTGGGTCGCGACCTCCTCGGCCTCGTGGACCCCCGCGATCGGCTCGAGCGGGATGCGCGGGCTGGTATACTTGAACGCGCGCATGACCGACGACTACAACACCGGCTCCGACCTGCTCTACGGGAAGGAGCAGGACAGCTACGTGGTGGTCAACGGCCGCATCGGCGTGACCGACATAGCCGGTCGCTTCTCGATCGAAGGCTGGGTGCAGAACCTGTTCGACAAGCAGTACACCCAGGTCGCGTTCAACACGCCGTTCATCGCCGAGCAGCAGACCTACTCGGCCTTCCTCGCCGAGCCGCGGACTTACGGCGTCACGGTGCGCGGCGAGTTCTGATCCGCCGCGACAGTGCGAACGAAGGAAGGGGCGCTCTCGGGCGCCCCTTTTTTATTCGCCCCGCTCGCCGAACAGCGCCGTGCCCACGCGCACGTGAGTCGCGCCGAGCATGATCGCCGTTTCATAATCGCCGCTCATGCCCATGCTGCGCCCCCACGAATCGTCGGCTGGCCCATGATCGCGCGCGAGCTTGTCGAGCAGCGCGAAGAACGGCGCGGGTTCGATCCCGAGCGGCGGCACGCACATCAGGCCCGCGAGCGGTATCTCGGCATCGCGCGCCCGATCGAGCAGCGCCGGCAGCTCTGCGACCGGGCAGCCGCCCTTCTGCGGCTCCTCGCCCACATCGATCTGGACGAAGCACGGCACGCGCTTGCCCGTCTTGTCCATCGCCTTGGCGAGCGCCGTCACCAGGCTCGGGCGGTCGAGCGAATGGATGCAGTCGAACAGCGCGACCGCGTCCTCCGCCTTGTTCGACTGGAGTCGCCCCACGAGGTGTAGCTGCACGGCCGGATGCGCATCGCGCAGGGCCGGCCACTTGGCCTGCGCCTCCTGCACGCGGTTTTCGCCGAACACGCGCTGGCCTTGCAGCAGCAGCGGCTCGATCGCGGACGCGGGGTGGGTCTTGCTGACCGCGACGAGCGTGACCTCGCCGGGACCGCGCCGCGCGACCTTGCACGCTTTCGCGATTCTCGCCTGGACCCTTTCGAGTGGAGTGTCTGGGTTTTCCATCGCGACGCGCTATAGCGCGCGCGTGCCCCGAAGCCAGTCTCTCCCGATGCTGTGGCTGCTGTCCGACGCGCGCAACGACGCCGCGCTCGAGGCCGCCTTGTCGGCACTGCCGCTCGGCGCGGGGTTCGTGTTCCGCCACTATCACCTCGATCCCGACGCGCGCCGCGCGCGGTTCGCGGGGCTTGCGGGCGCAGCGCGCGAATGCGGACACCGCGTGGTCCTGTCGGGCAGCGCGGGAGAGGCGCGCCAGTGGGGCGCCGACGGCCTCTACGGCCCGGCGGGGCGGATCGGGCCGGGCGG
>CAMPIA010000190.1 GCA_946886175.1 uncultured Altererythrobacter sp. | reverse complement strand
AGTTGGCCATGCGGGTGATCGGGATCGAGCTGGTGTTGCTGGCGAGGATCGCGCCCTGCGACAGAACCTTGCCCGCCTTCTCGAAGATCGCCTGCTTGATCTCCTCGCGCTCGGTCGCGGCCTCGACGATCAGCTCGGCGTCGGCGAGCGGTTCGTAGTCCGCGACCGGCACGATCCGCGCGAGCGCGGCTTCGGCCTCGGCAATCTCGAGCTTGCCCTTGCCGACCAGCTTGCCGAGCGACCGGTCGATGCCTGCCTTCGCCTTCTCGGCGACCGCGAGATCGACATCGGCGAGCAACACCTCGATCCCGTGCTGCGCGACCGTTTGCGCGATGCCCGAGCCCATCTGGCCCGCGCCGATAACCGCCATCTTTTGCATTGCACAAACCCTTCGCACTTGCAGCAAGGGGCGCGTGGTAACGCCTGGACCACGGCTTGGCTAGGGTGAGCCCTCGCGGCTGGCGCCGGGGACCCACTTCACGTCGCCCGCGCCGCCGTGGTTGAGCGCGCGCGCGAGCACGAAGAGGTAATCCGACAGGCGGTTGGCATAGGCGAGCGCAGCCGGATTGACCGGCTCGGCCCCGGCCAGCGCGGTCATCGCGCGCTCCGCCTCGCGGGTGGCCGCGCGCGCCACATGGACCCGCGCCGCGGCCTCGCTGCCGCCGGGCAAGACGAAGCTGCGCAGCGGCTCGAGGTCTTCGTTCAACCGGTCGATCTCGCGCTCGAGCCAGTCGATCTGCGGCTGGACGATGCGCAGGACCATTTCGGAGGGCTCGAAATCCTCACCCGGGGTGGCGAGATCGGCGCCGAGGTCGAACAGGTCGTTCTGGATGCGATAGATCGGCTCGGCATGTTCGCCGCCGGCGAGCGCGACGGCAGCGAGGCCGAGCGCGCTGTTCGCCTCGTCCACCCGCCCGATCGCGGCGATCCGGTCCGAGTGCTTGGCCGTGCGCGAGCCGTCGACGAGGCCGGTGGTGCCGTCGTCGCCGGTGCGGGTGTAGATCCGGTTGAGCTTGACCATAAGCGCGGCCGGCGCGTCAGTTGGCGACGGCGAGCAGCACCGCCACCACCAGCACCGCGAGCGCCTGATACTTGATGCGGTTGAACATCATCTTGTTCTGCAACAACTGCATCTCGCTCGCGCGGCCGGTGTCCTCGCTCTCGAGATCCATCTTGGTGCTTTTCAGAAACGCGACGATGCCGCGGATCAGCGAATAGACGACGAGCGCCATGAGCACGACGAGGACGAGGACGAGGAAAGTGGTCATGGCCGTGACTTAGTCATTCGCCCAGCGAAATGCCAGCGGGGAAGCGATGCGCGCGCAGCATGGCGGCGAGCGCCGCGCCGTCCTCCCCGGCCCTCCGCCGGTCGGCGAGCGAGGGGGCGTTGCGGCGCTTGGCGAGCTTGCCGCCGCTCGCGTCAAGCAGCAGCGAATGGTGGTGCCACATCGGCGCCGGCAGGCCGAGCAGCGCCTGGAGCAGGCGGTGGACGTGGCTCGCGGCGAACAGGTCGCGCCCGCGCGTCACCAGCGTGACGCCATCCTCAGCGTCGTCGAGCGTCGCGGCGAGGTGGTAGCTCGCCGGCTCGTGCTTGCGGACGAGCACGACATCGCCGAGCGAAGCCGGATCGGCGACTTGCGGCCCGGCGCGTTCGTCGGTCCATTCGAGCGGCCCGGTGCGCGCGAGCGCCTTCGCGATGTCGAGCCGCCAGGCGGCGGGCTCGCCGGGATCGACCGCGCGGTGCCTGCAAGTGCCGGGATAGACCGGTCCCTCCGGTCCGAGCGTCGCGGCCGCCGCCGCGATCTCGGCGCGGGTGCAGGTGCAGGGGTAGAGCAGGCCCTCGCCGCGCAGGCGTTCGGCGGCGGCTGCGTAGCGCGCCAGCCGCGCCGATTGGGGGGGCACCTCGGTCCATTGCAGGCCGAGCCAGGCGAGGTCTTCGCGGAATTCGTCGGCCAGCTCGGGGCGGCTGCGCGCGCCGTCGATATCCTCGATCCGCAGCACGAAGCGCCCGCCGCGCGCCACCGCGAGATCGTGCGCGACGATCGCCGAGAAGGCGTGCCCGAGGTGCAGCGAACCGTTCGGACTGGGGGCGAAGCGGGTCGTGGTCATGCGCTATTGTCCCCGGAAAAGGCGCGAATGGTTGGGCCACACACCGGGGCCGAACAAGAAACTCGCCCTTGCCAAATCTTCGTTTCTTGCCAATGGCTTGTGTGTGGAATTGCGGTTCGCACCGTCACCTTCCAGCGCGCCGCTGTCGCGGCCGGTGCGTCGGGTCGGGAAGGCTGGTCGGATCGGCATCGGCGAGACCGTGGCACAACGCCGTGCATGTAGGAAATCGGTTTCTCGGGCCGTGCGTGCGCCGCCGCCACATGTGCACTGTCTTGTGGAAAGCCTGTCGGTAACATGCTTGACGCGATTTCGTGCAAGTGCTCCCTTCGGCGCATCGGGGAGGACACGCATCGGTGTCATGACCAATGTTCAGAGCTGAACTGATCGAACGCGCGGCGCAGTTCAGGCGCGCCGATGAAGACCCGACACGCAACCTGTCGGCCTGCCCCGCGCTGGTGCTCAACGCCGACTATACGCCGCTGTCGTACTACCCGCTCAGCCTGTGGCCGTGGCAGACCGCGATCAAGGCGATCTTCCTCGACCGGGTGGACGTGGTCGCAACCTACGAGCGCGAGGTCCATTCGCCCTCGCTCGACATGAAGATCCCGAGCGTGATCGCGCTCAAGCAATACGTGAAGCACGGCGAGTTCCCCGCCTTCACCCGCTTCAACGTGTTCCTGCGCGACCGCTTCGCCTGCCAGTATTGCGGCAGCCCGCAGCACCTGACGTTCGACCACGTCGTGCCGCGCCGTCTGGGCGGGAGGACGACGTGGGAGAACATCGCCACCGCCTGCGCGCCGTGCAACATGAAGAAGGGCGGCCGCACGCCGAAGCAGGCGCACATGCCGCTGGTCGCGCCGATCCGCCCGACGAGCTGGCAATTGCAGGAACGCGGCAAGGCCTTCCCGCCCAACCACCTCCACGAAACCTGGCGCGACTGGCTCTACTGGGACATCGAACTGGAGGAGTGAGGCGAACCGCACGATTTGCGCGAATTTCACTTCGCCCGACCCGCGCCGGCCCGCCGATATTCTCGAAAATTTAACCTCGTTTGCCTACCCGCGGGCAATTCCGGAGGACGATCACGATGACTCGCACGACAAACCTGCGCCGCCAGCACGACGCCCTGCTTTCCCTGGTGGGCGAGCTGAAAGGCGAGATCGGCAAGCTCTCCACGCTCACGGACGCACAACGAATCGCCGGGCTGCTGACGCGGTTGACCGGGGTGCTCTCGATGCACCTCGCGGCGGAAGACAAGGCGCTCTATCCGGCGATGATGGCATCGCCGGATCCGAGAACGACGAAATGCGCGCGAACCTTCGAGGAACAGATGGGCGGTCTCTCCGAAGCCTATATGGCCTTCGCCCAGGCGTGGTGCTCGCCCGAAAGAATTCTGGCCGAGGCCGAGGCATTCTCCCGCGATTGCGAGACGATCTTCGACGCGCTGGCGATCCGCATCCGCCGCGAAAACGAGGAGCTCTATCCGCTGGCCGACGCGATGGCGGGGACGGACCGCAACGCGGCGTAAGCTGACGGGTCAGGTCACCGCCGCCCGCTCGCGAAACTCATCGCGCCGCCATTCGCCGGTTT
>CAMPIA010000189.1 GCA_946886175.1 uncultured Altererythrobacter sp. | reverse complement strand
CAATCCCGGGCTCCCGCCCGGGGGCGTGGTCGAGCCGCGCCGCTCGGCCAATATCGAAGACATCTTCAAGCACCGCGGGCCCGAAGGACCGCGCCGGCGCGGCGGCGGCGGCGGCGGCCCGCGCTTCCGCCTGCCCGAAGGCCCTGGCGGGCGCAGCTGGTTCCCGCTCGCGATCGCCGCGATCGCCGCGGTCTGGCTGTTCGCCACGAGCATTCACCAGGTCGCCCCGCGCGAGCAGGGCATCGTCACCTGGCTCGGCGGCAAGTATTCGCGCACGCTTTCCTCCGGCCTCAACTTCACCTTGCCCTGGCCGGTCCAGGTGGTCGACATCGAGAACGTCAGCCAGATCCGCTCCGAAAGCATTCCGGGCAACGGCGAGGAGAAGCTGATCCTCACCGGCGACCAGAACCTGGTCGATCTGTCCTACCTCATCCGGTGGAATATCAAGGACCTGAAGCAGTTCCGCTTCCAGCTCGCCGATCCCGAAGAGACCATTCGCGAAGTCGCCGAAGCGGCGATGCGCGCATCGGTCGCCGAAATGGATCTCGACGATGTGCTCTCGGGCGCCGGGCGCGCCCAGATCGAGGCGCGCGTCGCCACGCGGATGCAGGAACTGCTCGACGCCTATCAGGCCGGCGTGGCGGTGCAGGGCATCGAGATCGAAAAGACCGATCCACCCGCCCAGGTGGTCGAGGCGTTCAAGGACGTTTCCGCCGCGCAGCAGGACGCCGAAACCGCGGTCAACAGCGCGCGCGCCTTCGCCCAGCGCGTCCTGGCCCGAGCCGAAGGCGACGCGGCGGCGTTCAACAAAATCTACGCGGAGTACCGGCTGGCGCCCGAAGTCACCCGCCAGCGGCTCTATTACGAAACGATGGAAAGCGTGCTGAGCAAGACCGACAAGACGATCATCGAGGCCGAAGGCGTCGTCCCCTACCTGCCGCTTCCCGAAGTGCGGGGGCGCTCGAACTCCGCCCCGCCCGCGCCGATCGTGACCACGCCGGAGGGCCAGTGACATGAGCCGCATCTGGCAGGACCACAGGGGCAGCGTGATCGCGCTCGGCATCGCATTGCTCGTCGCGCTGTCGTGCTTCGTCATCGTGCCCGAAACGCATCAGGCGGTGATCATTCAGGCCGGGCGGCCCGATCGCGTCGCCAACCGCTTCGAGCCGGACGCCGAGTTCGGCAGTACCGGCGCGGGCATCGTGTTCCGCATTCCCGGCTACGAGCGGGTGCAGATGATCGACAAGCGCATTCTCGACCTCGACATGGAGCGCCAGCAGGTGCTGTCGAGCGACCAGCAGCGCCTCCAGGTGGACGCCTACGCGCGCTTCCGGATCATCAACCCGGTGCTGATGGTCGAGAACGCCGGTTCGGAGGAAATCCTGCGCAACCAGCTCTCGCCGATCCTGACCTCGGTGCTGCGTCAGGAGCTTGGCCGGCGGCCGTTCTCCGCGCTGCTCACCGCCGAGCGCGGCACGGCGATGGCCAACATCCGCGACGCGCTCGACCGCGAGGCGCGCGCCTACGGTGCGCAGATCATCGACGTGCGCATCAAGAGCGCCGACCTGCCCGACGGCGCGCCGCTCAACGCCGCCTTCACCCGGATGCAGACCGACCGGCAGGAAGAGGCCGCGACGATCCGCGCACAGGGCGAGAAGAACGCTCAGATCATCCGCGCCGAGGCCGAGGCCGACGCCGCCGCGACCTACGCAGCGGCCTACGGCAAGGATCCCGAATTCTACGACTTTTACCGCGCGATGGAGAGCTATCGCCGCACGTTCCAGCAGGGTGAGGCGGAAAGCACGATGATCCTCTCGCCCGACAACGAATACTTGCGCCAGTTCCAGGGCCGGCCGTGAGGGTCTGAAGACCGGCATTCAAGCCGCATTCAGGGCTTCGGGCCATCTATCGCCCACGGGACTGGAACCGCCTCCCAGCGAGGCTCGTAAGCATAACACTACGAAGAGGAAGCATAAGGAAGTGAAGCCCGTGAAATACTCCTATGGCCTGACTTCGGCACTCCTTGTCGGCGGCGCAGCCATTTCGCTCGCGACCGGCCAGCCCGCAGGGGCGCAAGTCGCCCAGAACGACGAGAGCCGCATGGCCGGCGCCGTTCCGCGTGCGGGCGCGCCCGAGAGCTTTGCCGATCTCACCGCGCAGCTCCAGCCGGCAGTGGTCAACATCTCGACCACCCAGCGCATCGAGGTGCAGACGATGAACCCGTTCGCCGGCACCCCGTTCGAGGGGCTGTTCGGCAACCGCGGCACTCCGCAGGAGCCGCAGTATCGCGAAGGACAGTCGCTCGGCTCGGGCTTCATCATCTCGGCCGACGGCTACGTGGTCACGAACAACCATGTCATCGCGCCGGGCGCCCGCGGCGCCACGGTCGAGGAAATCACCGTGACCATGCCCGATGGCACCGAATATCCGGCCGAACTGGTCGGCAACGACGCGGCGTCCGATCTCGCCGTGCTCAAGATCAGCCGCGACGAGCCCTTCCCGTTCGTCGAGTTCGGAAATTCGCAGGATGCGCGCGTGGGCGACTGGGTGGTCGCGATCGGCAACCCGTTCGGCCTCGGCGGCACGGTGACCAGCGGGATCATCTCGGCCGTCTATCGCACGCCGCCCAGCGCGGGGGTGACCGGCGCCTACGACCGCTACATCCAGACCGACGCCAGCATCAACCGGGGCAACTCGGGCGGGCCGCTGTTCGACATGCAGGGCAACGTGATCGGCATCAACAATGCGATCATCTCGCCGACCGGCGGCAGCGTGGGCATTGGCTTCGCGATTCCCGCGGACGTCGCAGCGCCGATCGTCGCGCAGCTGCGCCGGGGTGAGCGCGTCGAGCGCGGCTATTTCGGGGTATCGCTGGGCCCGGTGAACGACGACATCGCCGATTCGGTCGGGCTCGACCGCAGCGTGGGCGAATTCGTCCAGATCGTGCGCGAAGGCGATCCGGCGGACCAGGCCGGCATCCGCCCGGGCGACATCATCGTGGAGGTCGGCGGCGAGACGGTGACCGACGATCGCAGCGTCTCGTACATCGTCGCCAACACCGCGCCGGGCACGACTCTGCCGGTCACGCTCTACCGCAATGGCGAACGGCGCACGGTGAACGTCACCGTCGGCCAGTTCCCGACCGACGAGGCGCTGGCCGAGGAGCAGCAGGAATTCGACCTCGAGGCCGAGCCGGAAATGTCGGACGAAGCGCAGACCGGCGCGATCGCCGAACAGCTCGGGCTCCAGGTCCTCGAGCTGACCCCGTCGATCGCGCGCCAGTTGCGCGCTCCGCAGGGCACCGCCGGCGTGGTTATCGCGGCGGTCGACCGGACGTCCGACGCGGCGCAGAAGGTCACGCGCGGCGACATCATCCTGAGCGCCAACTACAACGATGTCAGCTCGCCGGCCGAGCTCGAGCAAGTCGTCCGCGCCGCGCAGCAGAGCGGGCGCGAGGCGGTGCTCCTGCGCATCCAGCGCGTCGGCGCGCCGAACCCGTTCTACGTGCCCATCAGGATGCGCTGACCCGCTTCTTCGTTCGAGAACAACCGGGAATATGGAGGCCCTCCCCTTGCGGGAGGGCCTTGTTCGTTGCGCGCTAGTAGTTGTCGCGGCGCGGGCCCGCGGTCGGGCTTTCCCGGGGCACGGGCGCGGGGCGCACCTGGAAGCGGACTTGCGGGGTCTGCGCCGGCCCCGGCGGGTCTTCGCGGCCCGTGGCG
>CAMPIA010000188.1 GCA_946886175.1 uncultured Altererythrobacter sp. | reverse complement strand
TAACGCTTTGTTACACACACAGGAAAAGACCCGCATGACCCGGCGCTTCGCCGAGGAGTACGAGCGCTATTGCGGGGACAGCGCCTCCACGCGGCCGGCCGCGAGCGCCATGCCCGAAACCGCATAGCGGCGATTCGAAACGGCGGGGCGCCCGGTTCACAAGCGGATGCCCAGCCGCTAGGCGGGGTGCTCACCGATATCGGGAGTTCCTCATGACCACGCGCTTCGCCGTCCTTTCCGCCGTTCTCGTGTCTGCCGCGCCCGTGGCCGCGCAGGAGGCGGGCGCGCCGACGGCGGAGATTTCCGCCGAGAACCTCGAGCAGACGGTGCGCACGCTCGCCTCGGACCAGTTCGAGGGGCGCGCGCCCGGCACGGTGGGCGAGGAGCGGACCATCGGCTACCTGATCGGGCGGCTCCAGGCGCTCGGGCTCGAGCCGGGCGGCGAGAATGGCGGCTGGACCCAGCGCGTGCCGCTGCTCCGCACCCAGCTGGGGGAACCGGCCGAACTGGCGTTCACCCACGAGGGGCAGGCGCAGCCGCTCGACTTCCCGACCGATATCTACGTCTCCACGCTTCAGCCGAACGACATGGCGCGGGTCGAAGATGCGCCGCTGGTCTTCGTCGGCTACGGCGTTCATGCGCCCGAACGCGGGTGGGACGACTTCAAAGGCGTCGATCTCAAGGGCAAAGTCGCCGTGATCCTGGTCAACGATCCGGATTTCCACGCCGCCGAGGGCGAGCCTGTCGCGGGCAAGTTCGGCGGACGCACGATGACCTATTACGGACGCTGGACCTACAAGTTCGAGGAGGCCGCCCGGCGCGGCGCGATCGCCGCGCTGATCGTCCACGAAACCGCCGGGGCGGGCTACGGCTGGAACGTGGTCGAAAGCCCGGGCGGCGAGAACTACGACGTCGTGCGCGAGCCGGAGGACGTCACCAGCCTGGCGCTCCAGGGGTGGATTTCGGGCGAAACCGCGCAGGCGCTGTTCGCCAGGGCCGGTCTCGATCTCGCGCGGCAGAGCGAGGCGGCCCGGAGCGCGGATTTCCAGCCGGTCGACCTCGAGACCACCCTCGCCGCGACCTTCCCGGTCGAGCACGAAGTCGTGCAGAGCCAGAACGTGCTGGCGAAGATCACCGGTAGCGAGCGGCCGCTCGAAACGGTGATCTACGGCGCGCACTGGGACGCTTACGGCAAGGGCGAAAAGCCCGATGCGCAGGGGCGCATCTACCGCGCGGGCGCCAACGACGACGCGCTCGGCGTGGCCGGGCTGTTCGAGATCGCGCGCGTGTTCGAAGCCGCGCCGCCGCCCGAGCGCAGCGTCGTCTTCGCGTTCTGGACCGCCGAGGAACGCGGGCTGCTGGGCTCGGAATACTACGCCGCCAACCCGGTCTATCCGATCGAAACCACGGTGGCGAACCTCGGCCTCGACATCCTCCAGACCGCCGGGCTGGCGAAGGACGTGATCCTCGTCGGCAAGGGGCAGAGCACGCTGGAGGACGCCATGGCGCGCTTCGCCGCGGTGCAGGGCCGCACGGTGAGCGAGGAAAGCCTGCCCGAACGGGGGCTGTTCTACCGCGCCGACCACTTCAGCTTCGCCAAGCGCGGCGTGCCCGTGCTGCTGATGATGGGCATCGCCGGCGCATCCGACCTCGTCGAGGGCGGCAAGGCGGCCGGGCAGGCGTGGGTCGATGATTACACCGGCCGCTGCTATCATGCCACTTGCGACGCCTGGAGCGAGGAGTGGAACCTGGCCGGCGCGGTGCAGGACATCGCGCTGTTCCACGCGATCGGCAACGAGCTCGCGCGCTCCGACCGCTGGCCGGGCTGGAAAGACGGCTCCGAATTCAAGGCGATCCGCGAGGAAAGCGCCGCCGCGCGCAAATAGCGCGGCCCGCCGTTACGCCCCCTCCACCGGGGGTTGCGGATGATGCGGCACGAGGATCAGCGTGTTGTTCTCGACCCGCCACGACTGGAGTCGCGAGAGCAGGTTCATCCCGATCACGCTGGTCTCGCCGAGGCCGGGCGCGATCACCGTGTCGAGCCCGCGCGCGGCGATATTGCCGAAGCGCATCTCGTCGATCGTGGCGATTTCGGCGGAAATGGTTCCGTTCGCGGTGCTGAGCCGGACGGGGACCCCGCCGACGCGCGGTTCGAGCCCGATCCGCTCGGCCACTTGCGAAGACACCGCGGTCAGCGTCGCGCCGGTATCGACCATGAACGCGACCGGCTCGCCGTTGACCTGAGCGCGGAGCCAGAAGTGCCCGTCGCGCGCGAGCGGAACGCGCGTCTCGCCGCCCTCGACCACCTGCTCGGGCAAGCCCAGCTCCGGCACTGCGAGTTCGATCCGCGGATCGAAGCGCGAGAGCTGGAGCATTAGCATGACCAGAATGCCGACCAGCGCGAGCGTGCTCACCCGCCGGATGAACAGCCCGAACGGCACGTTCCCCCGCGCCATGACCGAGCCGACCCACCCCGCGAGGAGCGCGGCGACGGTCGCCATCAAGAGGCCCGATCGCGGCACTTCCGCGATCACGCCGGCGACTGCGGTGAAGAAGGGCTCGAGGTCCACAGGACCGATATAGGCGCTGTCGGCTTGCGGTTCCATGACCGGCTCGCCGAGAGCTCAGGGTGCGCTGCGCGGGATCGTCGCTTCGGCGAGGATCAGCGAGAAGCGCCCTTCCCCGTCCTCCCACCGCTGCACCGGGGTCCACGCGCCCGCGAGTAGCAGGGCGTTCGAACTGCGGCGCGAGAACTTGTGGCTGTTTTCGGTGTGGATCGTCTCGCCCTCGGCAAGCGAAAAGCTCTCCCCCGCGACTTCGAACCTCATGTCGCGCTGGGCCTCGAGATGCATCTCGACGCGCGCGAAATCGTCGTTCCAGCGCGCGACGTGGCGCAGATCGTCGACCGGGATCGTGCCCCTGAGCTCGCGGTTGATCCGCCGCGCGAGATTGAGATTGAACTCGCGCGTGACCCCGGCGGCATCGTCGTAGGCGGCTTCGAGCACCGCCGGGTCCTTGATCAGGTCCATCCCGATCAGCAGCTTCGAATCGGGCCCGAGCGTCGCGCGCATCGTGCGCAGCAGGTCGACCGCGGTGCGCGGGACCATGTTGCCGATCGTCGAGCCGGGGAAGAAGCCGAGCTTGGGCATGTCGGCCACCGCCTCGGGCAGCGCGACCTGGCGCATGAAGTCCGCCTCGACCGGATAGACCGGCAGGCCGGGGAACTTGCCCGCGAGATCTTCCGCCGCCGCGCGCAGAAAATCGCCCGAAATGTCGAGCGGGACATAGGCGGCCGGGTCGATTGCCCGCAGCAGCAACGGGGTCTTGACCGAGCTGCCGCTGCCGAATTCCACCACCGCGCGGCCGGGGCCGATTTCGGCGGCGAACTCCGCGCCTCGGGTCCGCAGGATTTCGGTCTCGGCGCGGGTCGGATAGTATTCCTCGACCTGCGTGATGTCCTCGAACAGTTGCGATCCGGCGACGTCGTAGAGCCAGCGCGCGGGCACCGCCTTGTGCGGCTGGCGCAGCCCTTCGAGCACGTCGGCGCGGAACGCGCGATCGACCCCATCGCTGTCGAGATCGACCAGCGTCAGTCCAGCGTCGGCAGCCATCAGATGTCCTTTGCGAGCCGCAGGCCGGTGAACTGCCAGCGCTGGTGCGGGTAGAAGAAGTTGCGGTAGCTGGCGCGCGAATGCCCGCGCACCGTCGCGCAGCTCGCGCCCTTG
>CAMPIA010000187.1 GCA_946886175.1 uncultured Altererythrobacter sp. | reverse complement strand
GATCCTGTTCTGCGACATCGTCGAACCCTCGACCGGCGACTGGTACGCGCGCGACCCGCGCACCACCGCCAAGCGGGCCGAGAACTACCTCAAGTCGACCGGCATCGGCGACACGATCTACGTCGGCCCCGAGGCCGAGTTCTTCATGTTCGACGACGTGCGGTTCGAGGATGGCTACGCCGGATCGGGCTATACGATCGACGACATCGAGCTGCCGACCAACGCCGGGCGGGAATACGATAGCGGCAACATGGCCCACCGGCCGCGCGCCAAGGGCGGATACTTCCCCGTGGCGCCGGTCGACAGCGCGGTCGACATCCGCGGCGAGATGGTCTCGACCATGATCGAGATGGGCCTGAACTGCGACAAGCATCACCACGAAGTCGCCGCCGCGCAGCACGAACTCGGGCTGACCTTCTCGACCCTGGTCAAGACCGCCGACGAGATGCAGATCTACAAGTACGTCGTGCACCAGGTCGCGCACGCCTATGGCAAGACCGCGACGTTCATGCCCAAGCCGATCAAGGACGACAACGGCAGCGGCATGCACACCCACATGTCGATCTGGAACGGCGACAAGCCGACGTTCGCGGGCAACGGCTATGCCGGTCTCAGCGACAATTGCCTCTACTACATCGGCGGGGTCATCAAGCACGCCAAGGCGCTGAACGCCTTCACCAACCCGTCGACCAACAGCTACAAGCGGCTGGTGCCGGGCTTCGAGGCGCCGGTGCTGCTCGCCTATTCGGCGCGCAACCGTTCGGCCAGCTGCCGCATTCCCTACGGCGCGGGCGACAAGGCCAAGCGGGTGGAATTCCGCTTCCCCGATGCGATGGCCAACCCCTACCTCGCCTACGCCGCGCTGCTGATGGCGGGCCTCGACGGGATCCAGAACAAGATCCATCCGGGCGAGGCGATGGACAAGAACCTCTACGACCTGCCGCCCGCCGAGCTGGCCGACGTGCCGACCGTTTGCGGATCTTTGCGCGAGGCGCTCGAATCGCTCGAGGCCGACCACGAGTTCCTGCTCAAGGGCGACGTGTTCACCAAGGACCAGATCGACGCCTACGTCGAGCTGAAGTGGGAGGAGGTCATGCGCATGGAGACCACCCCGTGCCCGGTCGAATTCGACATGTACTACAGCGCGTAACGAGTCGCGCGACACTGCAATTGATGAGGGCGTCCGGAGCGATCCGGGCGCCCTTTTCGCACATCGCTCAGCGCGGCGTCAGCAGGCCCCGGCGGCCACAGGCCCAGAAGGCGCCGAGCAGCATCAACACCGCGAACAGCGTCAGCCAATCAAGCGGACGCGGGGCGGCGGTATAGCCGAGATGCGCGAGCACGGCCCACCCGCCGCCTACGAGCACGGTGAGGTGAAACGCGGTCGCCCCCGCTTCTCGGGAGACCGTGCGGAGCAGTTCGTCGACGTAGCGCATCTGGCGCAGCGAGAGAGCCACCGCGACGACGAAAAACGCGAGCGCGCCAACCAGCGAGACCGATGGCGCCAGCGGACCGGCGGGCGCCGCGAGCGCCACCATCGCCAGCGTGAGCCCGAAGGCGACCAAGCCGCCCGCGTTATACGCCAGCATTCGCCGCTGCTCCCGCAACTCTTCGGCGTCTTCCACGTTGAGGAATTTCGCGCCCGTTGCGGGGCTCAACGTTCCGACCGCGATCATGAGCCCGGTCGCGCCGTAGAGCGTGGCCACCAGCAAAGCGACCTCGACCGAAGGACCTGCCTGGCCCAGCACCCCGCGATCGGCGAAGTGGAGCACCGCCGAGGCTCCCAGAAAACCGACCACCGCCCCCACCGCCAGCGACACGGCCAGCTTGCGCAGCTTGTTCCGGTTCGGCGCCTGGGAAGCACCGTTGTTCGTGATCATCGTTCGCTCTCCGGCTTCCAGTCGTCGATAAACAGTTCGGGCACCGCCACGCCGAACAGCTTGGCCATGCGCAGCGCCAGCGGCAGGCTGGGATCGTACTTGTCGGTCTCGACCGCGTTGACCGTCTGCCGCGACACGCCCAGCCGCCGGGCAAGCTCACCCTGGCTCCAGCCGTGCCTCTCGCGGTGATCCTTCACACGGTTCAGCAACCGGCTCGCTCCCTGCCCTGTAAAGAGTTCTTTACTGTAAAGAGCTCTTGTCAGTCAAGCACCCTTTACAGGGGGGCGGCGTGGGCAAAAAACCATTTTCCTACAGGGCCCGATCCTGCCTAATTGCTTCGCCTCGATTCGCTTTCGACGGGGTGACATCATGCAACGCAAGACGATTTTCGACGCGGTCCGGCGGATGCTGGGGCGCGGGTTCCGGCAGGCAGAGGTCCATGCGCTCGACCGGGCGCTCGACCGGGCGCTGGACCGGATAACCGATTTGGGGCCGGATTTTTCGCCTCAGGACAGTGTAACATGCGGTCCATGTCTCGCGGCCGGACCGAGCGCTCTCGGCCCCGACGGGGCGGCGCTGATCAAGCGCTTCGAGGGGTGCGCGCGGCTGCGGAGCGATGGACTGGTCGAGGCCTATCCCGATCCCGGCAGCAGCCTGTCGCGCACCGGGTCCGGCAGCGGCGCGCCGTGGACCATCGGCTGGGGGGCGACCGGGCGCGGCATCGGCCCCGGCACCGTGTGGACCCAGGCCGAATGCGACGCCCGGCTCGAACGCGACCTCGAACGCTACGCCGCCGGGGTCGCCGCCGCGATCGGCGAGGCGCCGACGACGCAGGCGCAGTTCGATGCGCTGGTCAGCTTCCACTACAACACCGGCGCCATCGCGCGCGCGACGCTGACCCGGCTGCACGTCGCGGGCGACCACGCCGGCGCGGCGGAGGAATTCGCGCGCTGGAAATACGCCGGCGGCAGGGTGCTCAAGGGCCTGGTGCGCCGCCGCGCGGCCGAGGCGCGGCTGTATGCCGGAGACGCCGGGCGTCAGTAGTCGCGGCTGATCTCGGCGCGCACGCTCTCGCGCCCGATAGTCGAGACGCTGGCGAGCAGCGAGAGCCACGAGGTGACGCGGAACTCCACCTCGGTCGCGCTGTAGCCCTGCCCGTCGGTGATGATCTCGGCGTAGAACCGGCGGCCGAAGTTCTTGCCCACCGCCACCGCTGTGCCGCGGTCGAGCGCGGGGTCGGGGCCGACGAGGCGCAGGCGGTCGAGCCCGATCGCGGTGCGCAGGCGGTTGATCGGATCCATCCCGCCACCGCCGCGCAGGCTCGCCACCGCGGCGCCGAGCTGGAGCGCGTCGGTCGCCGAAAGGCTGGTGATCGAGCCGCCGAACAGCAACCGCGCGAGAATCTCCTCTTCGGGCAGCGCGGTCGAGGAGCTGAAGCTGATCTCGGGCTGCATCGCATTGCCCTGAACCAGCACGGTCACGCTCAGCCCGTCGCGCTCGGTCTCGGCGCGAATGTCGAGCCGCGGATCGATCGGACCGCTCTCGTCGAACTCGATTCGCCCGCGGGTGAGTTCGAACCTGGTGCCGGCAAAGGTGTAGTCGCCGCGCACGACCTGCGCCGAACCGCCGATGCGCGGATCGGCGGTCGTACCGCGAATGCGGACATTGGCGCTCCATTCGCTTTCGAGGCCGAGCCCGTCGACGTCGATCCGGGCGGGAGCGCGGGCGTCGATCAGGTAGCGCCAGGGCGCGCTGGCGGCGCGGGCGGGCGCGATGTCGGCCGGCGTGTTGATCTCGCGCGTCGTGATCTGGGGCAGCTCCTGGGCTGCGGTCGCGGCCCCCAGAGTCCAGCTCGCGCGGTTGACCAG
>CAMPIA010000186.1 GCA_946886175.1 uncultured Altererythrobacter sp. | reverse complement strand
CACCGCCGGTAACAAGCCGCGCGATCTCCTTGGGATTTTTCAGTTTTTCCGCATAGCGCGACCGGATCGCGGCGGGCGGCGCAGCGTCGTCCCCATCGCCCTCGATCGTCCACGGGTTGGACAAGACGAGCGCGTCGCAGCCCGCGCCGCCCGCCAGCATCAGCGCGCTGGCGGCGTCGCAGTTGCCGAAGCCGACCACGCGGTTCATCTGCGGCGCGAGCGCGCGGAAGGCGTCGAGCGCGGCGACGATATCCTTGCGGCTCTTGCGAAAGCCGCCGTTGTCACCCTCGCTGTCGCCGATGCCGCGGCGGTCGAAGCGGAACACGGGAAAGCCGCGCCGCGCGACGCGCTCGGCCAGCGCGGCCTGGCCCGAGAAAGCGCCCGCGCGGACCTCGTTGCCGCCGCTCACGATGAGCAGCCCGGTCGCGCCCGGCGCGGTGTCGAGCGTGGCGCCGAGCGTGCACCCCTCGCAGGCGAAGGTGAGCGGGAGGCGGCTCATGCCGCGGCCATTCCGTTTGCGATGCAGGCGGCGAGCGCGTCGGCCTGCGCGGGATCCTCGTCGGGCTCGGCCCGGAGCCACAGCCCGCCGCCGCGCAAGGTGGCCTGGTCGATCTCGACTTGCGCGCCATCTTCCTCGGGCGCGGCGCTTTCGAGCTGGGCGAACATCGCCGCACCGAGTTTCCAGCCGGCCAGCTCGATTCCCTCGGCGCGGGCCTGTTCCTGCAACGCCTCGATCGTCTCCTCGCGGCCCGCCTCGCGCGCGGCGATGGTTCGCGCCCGCAGCATCGCCCGCAGCACCTTGCGCCCGGCGACGGGGGCGTAGGCCCAGCCCGGCATATCGCCCGGCGCGATCAAAGCTCCCCCGCGCAGGGTCAGCACATGGGTTGCCCCGAAGCGGGTCGAGGCGGCAACGGCGGATTGCCGCCAATGCGCGAGCGTCTGCGTGCCGAGCGGCTGGCGGCTCTCGTTGCATCCGGGCAGATCGGGCAGCACGCTGTCGATCTCCGCAAGATCCAGCCGGCGCATCACCTCGACGGTCAGGCGGCGGAGCTTGTTCGCCTCGTCGAACAACGCGGGCAGCACGAGCACGCGCGCGGTGCGCCCCGATCGATCGCCTGAGCCGCCGAAGGCCAGCGCGATCTCCTCATGCGTGCCGCCGCCGATCGTGGGGCAGGACCAGGTCGTGAACGCGGGCGCGCTCAGCGTCCTACCACTTTCGCCTCGGCGAAGGCGAGCAGCCCGCCGTAGGTCTCGAGCATTTCCCCGTCGACATCGTCATCCTCGATGATGATGTCGAGACGGTCTTCCATCTCGGTCAGCAGGCCGGCGACCGCCATCGAATCGAGCTCGGGCAGGTGGCCGAACAGGCCGGTGTCATGGCCGAAGCCTTCGAGCCGGGCGGCGTCGATCCCGAGCACGTCGCCGATGATGGCGCGCAACTTCGTGTCGATTTCACTGCGGCTTGGCGCAAGATTGCTCATGCCGACCCTAATCCCCTGCAATTCAGCGCGCCGCACTTAGCCGTGCGCCGGGGAGGGCGCAAGGCGGCGCAGCGCGCGCTTGGCGAGCGCCGGCCAGGCGCGGGGCTGGCGGGAATCGAGGCAATCGAGCCGGTAGCGCGGGCGGACGAGCTCCATCCAGTCGGCCTTGTATGCGTCGTCGCCGGTGCCGAAGTCGATCAGCGCCACGCGGTCGCGGTCGATCGTGTGCTCGAACAGCGCGGCGGTGAGCGTGGTTCCGGCCGAGAGGTCCTTGCGCGCCTCCAGATGCGCGAGCTTGTGGATGTAGGCGGTGCCGCCTTCGACCGTCCAGAACTGCGCCGCGACCGGTTCTCCGTCCGCGCGCGCCACCGCGAGGCGGATGCGGCCGGCCGCGCCTTCTGCCTCGGCGAAGCGGCGGAGCAGGAGAGGGTCGCCTTCCTCGGGTTTCCAGCTTTCGGCATAGATCGCCTCGTAGGCCGCCCAGTCCGCAGCGTCGAAGCGCTCGCTGATCGTCACCGCGACCCTGTTTGCCTTGCGCTTGAGCGTGGTGCGCATACGGCCGGGGCGCGCGGCCCAGTATTCGGCGAAGCTGCGCCCGTTCACGCCGAGCACGTGGTTGTGATCGCACTGCTCGCGCGCGACGGACCACCCGGCCTCGCGGAGCGCGCGTTCGAGGCGGGTCGCCGAGCCGTCTTCGTCGGGCACGGGCCAGAGCGTCAGGCGGTGCGTCTGTCGGCGAAGATCGCGCGCGAGGGCTGCGAGGAGGCGCGCGCCGTGCGGGCCCTCGGGCGCGAGCGCTCGCCAGGTAAAGCTGTACCAGTTGCGGAGCGGCTCGATCCGCCCGCCAGATCGACCGGCGACGCGGGTCAGCGCGAGCGCGGCGCAGTGCTCGCCGTCGTCGGCCCGCGCGACGAACGGCGCCGTGCCGCTCTCCGCGAGCAGCGCGAACCAATCGGCGCGCTCGAACGGCGAGGGCGCATTGGTCCCTTGCAAGACGTTAACCGTGTCGTGATAGCTGACGGCGATCACAGCGAAACGCTCATCCTTCGAAAGACCTATGCCCAGCGCACCCGACCCTATCCCCCGGCCGCTTGACCATCTCGCCGAGCGCGGCGAGGCGCAAGCGCCCGCGATGGTGCTGCGCGAGCGCACGCTTAGCTACAAGGACTTAAGAACCCGTGTCGCCCGGATGGCGGCATGGCTGCGCGCGCAGGCGCCCGAGCGAGTCGGCCAGCATGGGGCGAGGGTGGCGAGCTGGGCGGCGAAGGGCGAGCCGACCTGCCTGCTGCCGCTCGCCTGCGCGCGGGCCGGGCTGGTTCACGTGCCGATCAATCCGCTGCTCAAGCGCGCGCAAGTCGCGCATATCCTCGCCGACAGCGGCGCGAGCCTGCTGATCGCGACCGAGGCGCGGCTGGCTACGCTCGAGGATGGCGACCGCCCGGCGGACTGTGCCGCATGGGGCGAGAACGCGGCTCTGGCGGACCTCGAACGTTTCGAGGGTTCGCTCGGCCCGTCACAGGCCGATCCGGGCGAACTGGCGGCGATCCTCTATACCAGCGGCTCGACCGGGCGGCCCAAGGGCGTCACGCTGAGCCACGCCAACATGTGGCTCGGCGCGGCGAGCGTGGCGCACTATCTCGGGATCGAGAGCGACGACGTGACGCTCGCGGTGCTGCCGCTGTCGTTCGATTACGGGCAGAACCAGTTGCTCAATTCGTGGTATGCGGGCGCGTGCGTGGTTCCGCTCGACTATCTTTTCGCGCGCGACGTCGCGAAGGCGTGCGCGCGCCATGGCGTCACCACGCTCGCCGCCGTGCCGCCGCTGTGGGTGCAACTGACCGAGATCGACTGGCCTGCCGAGGCAGTCGCGCCGGTCCGGCGGCTCACCAACACCGGCGGGGCGCTGACCGTCGATCTGGTGCGAGATTTGCGCCGTATCTTCCCTCAGTCGCGGGTTTTTCCGATGTATGGTCTCACTGAGGCATTCCGTTCCACCTATCTCGATCCGGCGCTGGTCGACAGCCACCCGACCTCGATGGGCAAGGCGATTCCCTTCGCGGAGATTGTGGTGGTGGGCGACGACGGCAGGGTGACGGCGGATGGCGAGGAGGGCGAACTCGTGCATTGCGGGCCGCTGGTGGCGCAGGGTTACTGGCAGGATGCCGAGCGCACCGCCGAGCGGTTCAGGCCCGCCCCAGCGCAGTCGCGCTACGGCGGCAGGGCGGTATGGTCGGGCGACCGGGTGCGGCGCGACGAGGCGGGCTTGCTCTACTTC
>CAMPIA010000185.1 GCA_946886175.1 uncultured Altererythrobacter sp. | reverse complement strand
GCACGATCACCCGCCAGCTGCGCCGCCTCGGCTGTTCGATGGACTGGAGCCGCGAACAGTTCACGATGAGCCCCGAATTCACCCGCGCGGTGACCAGGGTGTTCGTCGACCTGTACAACGAGGGGCTGATCTACCGCGACAAGCGGCTGGTGAACTGGGACCCCAAGCTCAAGACCGCGATCAGCGATCTGGAGGTCGAGACGCAGGACGTGAAGGGCCATTTCTGGCACTTCCGCTATCCGCTGGCCGACGGCGTGACCACGAGCGAAGGCGCGGATCACCTCGTCGTCGCCACCACCCGGCCCGAGACGATGCTGGCGGACATGGCGGTGGCGGTGCACCCGGGCGACGCGCGCTACGCCAGCGTGGTCGGCAAGGAGATCGTCCAGCCGATCACTGGCCGCAGGTTCAGGGTGATCGCCGACGAGCACGCCGATCCCGAACTCGGCAGCGGCGTGGTCAAGATCACCCCGGGCCACGATTTCAACGATTTCGAAGTGGGCAAGCGCGCCGGCATCGCGCCCGCCGACATGCTCAACATGCTCGATGCCGAAGGCAACGTGTGCCAGACCGCCGACGGCTTGGTGCCGGACGAATTCCTCCGCCTGCACCGCTTCCGCCGCGACGGCACGGACGGCGCGCGCGAGCTGGTTGTGGCGCGGATGAAGGAACTCGGCTTCCTCATCCCTCACGTCGACAAGGACGGCGCGGAACACGACGCCGAACCCCGCACCATCGCCACCCCCTTCGGCGACCGCGGCGGCGTGGTGATCGAACCGTGGCTGACCGACCAGTGGTACGTCGATGCCGAAAAGCTCGCGCAAGCCCCGATCGAGGCGGTGCGTTCGGGCAAGATCGAGATCGTGCCTAAGAGCTGGGAGAAGACCTTCTTCAACTGGATGGAGAACATCCAGCCGTGGTGCGTCTCGCGCCAGTTGTGGTGGGGGCACAGGATTCCGGCTTGGTACGACGAACAGGGCGAAGCCTACGTCGCGATGACCGAGGCGGACGCGCAGGCGCTCGCCGGTGACAAAGCGCTAACCCGCGACGAAGACGTCCTCGACACTTGGTTCTCCAGCGCCCTCTGGCCCTTCGCCACGCTCGGCTGGCCGGAGCAGACCGACCTGCTCGCCAAGCACTATCCCAACGATCTGCTCATTTCCGGGTTCGACATCCTGTTCTTCTGGGATGCGCGGATGGCGATGCAGGGGATGCATTTCCTTGGGCAGGCGCCGTGGAAGCGGCTCTATCTCCACGGGCTGGTGCGCGCGGCGGACGGCTCGAAGATGTCGAAATCCAAGGGCAATACCGTCGATCCGCTCGGCCTGATCGACCGCTACGGCGCGGACGCGCTGCGCTTCTTCATGGCGGCGATGGAAAGCCAGGGCCGCGACGTGAAGATGGATGAGAGCCGGGTCGAGGGCTACCGCAACTTCGCCACCAAGCTGTGGAACGCCGCGCGCTTCTGCCAGGCCAACGGCATCGGGGCGAGCACGACCCTTGCCACCCCGCAGGCAACCAGCGCGGTGAACAAGTGGATCGTCGGCGAAGTGGTCGAAACCGTGGCCGCGCTCGACAAGGCGATGGCCGAGCTGCGCTTCGACGCCGCCGCCAACACGATCTACCACTTCGTGTGGGACACGTTCTGCGACTGGTATCTCGAACTTATCAAGCCGGTCCCGAGCCCCGCCGAAGGGGGCGGCATCGACGACGAGACCAAGGCGGTCGCGGGTTGGGTGCTCGACCAAATCCTCGTCATGCTGCACCCGTTCATGCCGTTCATCACCGAGGAGCTGTGGCACGCGCAGGGCCAGCGGTCCTGCGAGCTGATCGTGGCGAAGTGGCCCGAGCCTGAGGCCAGTGTCGATGCGGCGGCCAAGGCCGAGGTCGAGTGGCTAATTTCATTGATCAAGGACCTTCGATCCGCTCGAGCGGAAATGAACGTACCTCCATCAGCTCGCACCGAGCTTATGGTTCACAATGATATCGCGACTGAAGGGCTGAAGGTTGCAGGTAAGCCGCGAATCGATCTCGAACCGAGAATGCGAGCGAATGCGAAGTCGCTTCATAGGCTTGGCAGGATCGAATCCGTGCATTTCGCTTTGAGTGGCACGGCGTTCTTTACCGAAACAGGAAAAGACATCGATCGCACTGCCTACAGCTTCGAGGGCAAACGCGCGATCCAAGTCGTTTCATCCGATGTCACGTATTCTGTTCCGCTAGAAGGTTTGATCGATTTTGAGGCCGAGAAGGCCCGCCTCGCCAAGGCGCTCGCCGCCTCGGAGAAGGAGGCGAATTCGCTCGAAGGTCGGCTGTCGAACGCCAACTTCGTCGAGCGCGCCAAGCCCGAAGCGGTCGAAAAAGCCCGCACCGACCACGCGCACCACGCCGCCGAGGCGGAGCGGCTGAAGGCAGCGCTGGAAAGACTGGGCTAGCAGTCCTCCCCGTATCGGGGAGGTGGCAGCCGATGCGCCAGCATCGGATGACGGAGGGGACTCGCGGCTGGCAACGGCGCTTGGGGCGAGGTCCCCTCCACCACCCGGTCCCCTCCCGTACCGGGGAGGATTTTCCTACACGTATGATTTTGTGCAATGGGTGGGGAATGACCCGCGTCCACGCCCTCTCGACCTGCGATTTCATGACCCTCGATAGCACCGAACTTTTTGCCTCCAGGACTGTGGTCCAACCGGTCCATGTCTCAACGTATCATGAGCCCGACCGATGCCGCTGACCCTCGCAACGCAGTCCCCCGGCGAACCCGAGATCTTCGCCTCGCTCCAGGGCGAAGGGCCGAGCGCGGGGATGCCGGTCGCGTTTCTGCGCCTGTCGCGCTGCAACCTCGCGTGCCAATGGTGCGACACCGCCTACACCTGGCGCTTCGCGGGCGACGAGCGGCCGCATCGTGACGGCGAGACTCACGATCGCAAGGTGAACCAGATCACCCTCTTAGAAGCCGAAGTGGCGCAGCGGATCGCGGCGCTCGGCCAGAACCGCCTCGTCGTCACCGGCGGCGAACCGCTGTTGCAGGCGGGCGCGCTGGCGAAGCTGCTCGCGCTGCTGCCCGACATGACGGTCGAGATCGAGACCAACGGCACCGTCGCCGCCCCGCCCCGGCTCGACGTGCGGATCGACCAGTACAACGTCAGCCCCAAGCTCGCGCACAGCGGCAACCCGGCCGAACTCGCGCTCCTGCCCGAGCGGCTCGACGCCTATGCGACCGACGCCCGCGCGTTCTTCAAGTTCGTGATCGCGAAACCGGGCGACGTGGACGAAGTGCTCGCGCTGGCCGCACGCTATCGCTTCAAGTCCGGCCACGTGTTCCTGATGCCCGAGGGGACCGACAGCGCCACGTTGCGCGAGCGCGAGCAATGGCTCGCCCCGCTATGCCTCGAGCATGGCTTCCGCATGAGCGACCGGCTGCACATCCACCTCTACGGCGATACGCGGGGGACGTGAGCAATGCGCCATCGTCAAACCAAAGTCGTCATCGCGAGCGGCGCAGCCGCGCGGCAATAACGGGTGCAGGTTGGCGGTTGGTGGGCTTTTATCGCCCTTGCGAGCGCCAGCGGCGGACGACGCGCTGCACCGCTTCTTCCTCGCCGCCGCCCTCGCTCCACAGCGCGACAAAGCTCGGGTCTTCGGACGCCGGGCGCCGGACTTCCTCGAGGTTGTCGAAGTTCACCCGGATCGGGATCGCCACGCCCTCGCCGCAGATGATGCACTCGCGGTTGCGCAGCGCGGGGATCGAATCGAGGA
>CAMPIA010000184.1 GCA_946886175.1 uncultured Altererythrobacter sp. | reverse complement strand
CGATCGGCACCGGCGGCGCCTCGGTCGTGCTCGGCGGGGCGGGGCAGTCGGCGGCGAGCGTCGCCGCGCAGCAGGACAGCCAGATCGGCCCGACGATCCGCGTGAGACAGGGCGAGCCGATCCGGGTGTTCACCGCGCGCGATCTCGATTTCAGCCAGGTCGCTGCGGTCAAGTAGCGCGGACGATGGCGGCCGACATTCATCCATTGAACGCCGAAGCGCGCGGGGAGCGCAGCGTCTATCTCGACGCCTACCTCGGGCCGTTTCGCGAATGGCTCGACCGCGACACGGTGACCGAGATCCTCGTCAACCGGCCGGGCGAGGTCTGGATCGAGGATGCCGCCTCGCCGGGAATGCAGCGCATCGACACCCCGCATATCGACGATACGCTGGTCCAGCGGCTCGCCGAACAGGTCGCGCGGGTCAGCCACCAGGGCATCAATCGCGAACATCCGCTGCTCGGCGCGACCTTGCCGGACGGCGCGCGCATCCAGTTCTGCGGCCCGCCCGCCGCGCGCCGCCACTGGGCGATGGCGATCCGCCGTCACCGCCGGCTCGACCTGCCGCTCGACGCCTACGACGCCGGGCCGCTCTCGCAGATGGAGCAGGCGCCGATGCCCGACGCGCAGGCCGAACCGGTCGCCTATCTGCGCGAGGCGATCCGCCAACGCCGCACGATCCTGATCTCGGGCGGCACCAGCACCGGCAAGACGACCTTCCTCAACGCCATGCTCGGCGAAATCCCCCGCCAGGAGCGCGTGGTGCTGGTCGAGGATACGCCCGAGCTCCGTCTGCCGGGCGAAAACGGGGTCGGCCTCGTCGCGGTCAAGGGCGAGCTGGGGGAGGCAAAGGTCACCGCCAACGAGCTGCTCCAGGCCGCGCTGCGGCTGCGGCCCGACCGGATCGTGCTCGGCGAACTGCGCGGGGCGGAAAGCGTCAGCTTCCTGCGCGCAATCAACACCGGCCATCCGGGCAGTTTCTCGACCATCCACGCCAACAGCCTGCGCGGTGCGCTGGAGCAACTGGCGCTGATGGTGATGCAGACCGGCATCGGGCTCACCCGCAGCGACACGATCGCCTATGCCGCATCGGTCATCGACGTGATCGTCCAGCTCGGCCGCGATGCCGACGGCAAGCGCGGCATCACCCAGATTTCGGACACCGCCGCGCTGCTTTGAACCGTCAGCGCGCCGCGGAGGCGTCGCATGGGGGCCACACCTGCCGGGAAATCCACATCTGCGTGCGTGAACCGCGCGCACCGATTGACGTAGGGGAATGGGCCGGTTCCCGGGCAGGGCGCGCAAACGTATGCGGAAACTTCCGTATCGTTTAGCGGGCGTTTGCGGCAACCCTATTGCCAGCACAGCTAATTCTGATTTACTTTCCTTGCGGTTTAAGTCGCAACAGACGACTGGACACGAGGAGAGGACGGATGAGGGTGAAAGCTACCCTGCTTATCGGCATTTGTGCCGGGGCAATCGCATTTCCCGCTTACGCGCAGGACACCGATACCGGGGAGGAGCTATCCGCTGGCAGCGACACCCCGGTCATCGTCGTTACCGCGCAGCGCCAGGCGCAGAGCCTGCAGGAAGTCCCGATCGCGGTCAGCGCGTTCACGGCCGAGGCGCTCGAGGCGCAGCAGATCGAGAACGCTAGCGATCTTCAGCTCACGCTGCCCAACGTGTCGTTCACCAAGGGCAACTTCACCGGTTCCAGCTTCACCATTCGCGGCATCGGCGATCTGTGCGTCGGGGTAAGCTGCGACAGCGCGACCGGAATCCATATGAACGGAGCGCCGCTGTTCGGCACCCGCCTGTTCGAAACCGAGTATTTCGACCTCGAGCGGATCGAGGTGCTACGCGGCCCGCAGGGCACGCTGTTCGGCCGCAATGCGACCTCGGGCGTGGTCAACGTGATTACCGCCAAACCCGACCTGTCGGGCTTCGGCGCGGCGGCGGAGATCGAATACGGCAATTACGAGAGCATCAAGGGCAAGGCGATGCTCAACCTGCCGATCGGCGAAACGCTGGGGGTGCGCGTCGCCGGCTTCTACCTCAACCGAGACGGCTATACGCGCAACCAGTTCGACGATTCCCGGATCGACGGACGCGATATGTACGCGGTGCGCGGCTCGCTCCGGTTCGAACCCGGGCCGGATACGACCATCGACCTGATGGGTTACTACTTCCGCGAGAACGACGATCGCCTCCGCATCCAGAAGCAGCGTTGCCAGCGCGATCCGACCGGCGTTCTCGGTTGCCTCAACAACTCCCGGGGCTTCGACAAGGTCAACACCAACGCCACCTTCACCGGCACGTTGGGATCGAGTGAATTCCTCACGATCAACGGCATCCCGGGCGTCTTCGGCCTCAACAGCCTCTATGGCCCCGACGGTTTCTCCGGCTTCCAGGAACCCCGCGACGTCCGCACGGTGAACACGCCGTTCACGCCCGAATATTTCGCCGACGAGATGATCTTCCAGGCCAGTATCGATCAGCGTTTCGGATCAATGAACCTGTCGCTGACCGGCAACTACCAGGAAACCAGCGTCGATTCGCGGCAGGATTACAATCTGGGCGTCCCCAGCCGCAGCGGGGTGCGATTCCAGACCGCGCTGAATACGCTGGCGGCGGCCGCCGCGGGCAATGTTCCGGGCCTGCCGGCCTCGTACTTCGCGCCGATCGCTCAGGCGATCATTCCGAACGGCCCGAACGGGGAACTGTGCACGTCGGACAACCGCTTCGGCAATCGCGGCGGATACGAAGGCTTTTCGGTTTGCGGCGATGTGCCGCTCTCGTTCGATCGCTCCAACGGCGACACGCGGTCCTGGTCGGCCGAAGCCATTCTGAGTTCCGATTTCGACGGTCCGTTCAATTTCCTGCTCGGCGGGATCTATGCCGACTCGCGCACCAGCGAGAACAGCTACTACGTGAACGCTTTCGCGATCGACTACGTCACCGGCCTCATCGGCACCTTTACCGCGCTGGGCGCGGGCTTGCCGCCGTCCTATTTCGCCACCTCGTTCTTCCGCAACAATACCGATGATTTCCAGCTCGAATCGTTCGGTATTTTCGGCGAGGTGTACGTCGATATCAGCGACCGGCTGAGATTGACCGGCGGGTTGCGCTACAACGACGACAGCAAGTCGGTCACGGCGCGCAGCACCTTGTTCAGTTTCCTCAACCCGTTCAGCAACGACGGCGATCCGTTCGATTCGCCGATCGTTCCGTTGCTCGGTCCGGGCGGCGCCTTGTTCGATGCGGACCCCGGCACGCCGGGCAATCAGATCCAGCAGGAACGCGACGTTTCGTTCGATGAGATTACCGGACGCGCGGTGCTCGACTTCCAGATCACGTCCGACAATCTCATCTACGCTTCGTATTCGCGCGGCTACAAGTCGGGCGGGATCAACCCGCCGCTTCAGCCCATTTTCTCGGTGCCCGAGAGCTTCCCCTCGGAGTCGATCGACGCGTTCGAAATCGGCACCAAGAATACCTTCCTCAACGGCGCGCTGCAGGTCAATCTCACCGGGTTCTACTACAAGTACAAGGACCTGCAGCTCAGCCGCATCGTTGCGCGGACCTCGGTCAACGACACGATCGACGCGAACATCTGGGGCCTTGAACTGGAATCGTACATCCGCCCGTCGGACCGCTGGCTGATCAACATGAACCTCAGCTACCTTCAGGCGGAGGTGGCCGGCGATCAGCTCTTCTCCAATCCGCGCGATCCGGGCGGCGGCGATCCCAACGCGGTGATTATCAAGGATATCACCAACGGGGCGAACTGCGCGGTGACCGGGGCAGGAGCACAGGCGTTCGTTTCCGCGGTCAA
>CAMPIA010000183.1 GCA_946886175.1 uncultured Altererythrobacter sp. | reverse complement strand
CGGTCAGCACGTTCTTGGCCAGCGGCGGGAACTGGATGAACAGCACCGCGCCGATGGTCCAGAAGAAGCTGATCGCCATGATCGCGAGGAACACGCGCTTGTCGTGCATCGTGTTGCGCACGAGGACGTAGGACGATCGCAGTAAATTCAGGTCGATCGGCTCGATCTCCCCCTGCGGCGGCGCCGGAGGTACGTAGCGCGAGGTCAGATAGCCCGCGATCGCGACCGCGAAGACGAGCCCCGCCGCCGCTTCGACCGGGATCCATCCGGCGAGAATCGTCCCGAACAGGATCGCGATGTAGGTCCCCGCTTCGACCAGGCCGGTTCCCGCCAGAACCTCGTCGTCGCGCAAGTGCTGGGGGAGGATCGCGTACTTGATCGGGCCGAAGAACGTCGAATGCACGCCCATCGCGAACAGCGCGATCAGCATCAGCGGGATCGACGCGTCGGCGAGCAGCGAGGGCAGGCGCACCAGGCACTCGCCCGCGGCGTCGGCGCATTCGATGTCCTGCCAGGCGATGAACAATCCCACTCCGCCGATCGCCATGATGCCGATCTCGCACGCCTTGACCAGGCGCACGATCCGGGCCTTGTCGCGCATGTCGGCGAGCTGGCCCGCAAGCGCCGACAAGACGAAGAACGGCAGGATGAACACGCCCGACGCCACGGCGCTGAACATCGCCTCCTCGGCTTCCGAATTGTACACGACATAGACCACGAACAGGACCATCGCGGTCTTGTAGAGATTGTCGTTGAAGGCGTTGAACAGCTGCGTCGCGAACAGGGGCAGGAACCGGCGGCGGCGCAGGATGTGCGTCGATGTCGTCATGCAGCTTTCATGCGCTCCCGCGGTTCGCAACCCGCTGTAGAGGACGCACCGGTGCGGACAAGGGCAAAGCACGGCTTTTGCCCGAGCGCTGTTGGCGCTAGGACTGTATCGCCGTGCTCAACCTGCCCAACATCCTCACCCTGTCGCGCGTCGTGACGATCCCGCTGCTCGTGTTCCTGCTGTGGTGGCCGGACTGGGCCTTCGGCTATCTGCTCGCCTTCGTGCTCTACTGCATGATGGGCATCACCGATTACTTCGACGGCTATCTCGCGCGCGCCAGCGGCACCGTGTCGAAACTCGGAGTGTTCCTCGATCCGATCGCCGACAAGATCATGGTCGCCGCGGTCATTCTGGTGCTGACCGCGCAGGGCTGGCTGCGCGGACCGGTGGCGGGCGACTTCCATGTGATCGCCGGGCTGGTCATCCTGATGCGCGAGATCGCCGTTTCGGGCCTGCGCGAATTTTTGGGGCCGCTCCAGGTCTCGATGCCGGTGAGCAAGCTCGCCAAGTGGAAGACGGCGGCGCAGATGATTTCGCTCGGCGCGCTGATCTTGGCGGGCGCCTTGCCCGAATGGATGATCGCACTGGGGGAATCGCGCTTCAACGTGCCGCATCTGGTCGGCATCGTCACGCTGTGGACCGCCGCCGTGCTCACGCTGGTGACCGGCTGGGACTACCTGCGCGTCGGCCTCAGGCACATGGACTGACCCTAAAGGGCGGCGGACAAAGCCTCGCGATAGGCCGCGCGCGCGCGTGCCGAGGTGCGCGCCGGCGGTGCGGCCGGCGCCCGGCGGCGAACCCGGGGAACCTCCCGAACGAATTCGCCGAGCAGGGTTGCGACCTCGCCCACGGTTTCGGCGCTGGCCCGGGCGACGCCGGGAATCAGCGCCAGGTCGAGGTGGGTGAGGCCGAACTGGAACAGCTCGCGGAAGGCGACGCGCTCGGTCAGGCCGTGGACGATGCGAAAGTCCTTCTGCCCGGCGAGCGTCGCGAGAGCGGTGTCGATCCGCCCAATATGCCGCCGCTCGCAATGGCGCACGCGGTTCTTGGCCACCAGCCAGTCGATCGGGCGCAGGCCCTGCCGCTCGCGTTCGCGGCGCAGCGCGACGACGGTGTCGGCAAAGGCGCCGGAACGCCCGGCCAGTCCCGACACCGGGTCCACATGGCCGAGCACCGGCAGATCGACGAACGAGGCATTGATCGGGGTGACGAGCGTGTTCGCCATCGCCACCGCACGACGGAAGATGCGGCAATCGGTCCCCGGGGCGTCGAGCACGATATAGTCGGCGCGCGCGTCGAGCCGGAGAAGTTCCTGATGGAGCTGCGCCGCGCACGGGCGCGACAGCACCGCATGCGCCGGCATCGGCAATGCCAGGCCGAGGATCTTCGCGGTGGCCTCGCGGAACGCAAGCCCGCGCTCGAGCGTGGCCTGGCGGGAGTCGAGATCGAGCGCCACGACGCGATGCCCCGCGTGCGCCAGCGCGATGGCGCAATGAAACGCCAGCGTCGATTTGCCGACGCCGCCCTTCTCGTTGGCGAAAGTGATGACGCGTCCGGTCGTGGGCGGGCGCGCGGCGATGTCGCCGACCACGACCTCAGGGTGCTCGCCGTCGGTCCAGCGGCGTCCCGTCACGACTCCTTCGGATTGCCGATCGTCGATCTCTTTCCACACTGCGCAGTTCCCCCCGTCCGACGCGTCCCGAATCGGTTATCCACAGCTTTTAGCACGATTTCGTCAACAGTCTCTTGCTGCGGGACGGGTGGCGAACCTTCGCCTGGTCCGCGAAGGCGTCAGCCCGCGCGCAGTTCCTCGGCGAGCAGCTCGAAGTCGTCTCCGCGCGGGGAGTTCTTGCGCCAGATCAGCGCGATCTCGCGGCTGGCGACCTTCGACTTGAGCGGGCGGGCGACGACCTGGGTATCGTGCAATATGCCCGCGTCGATCGCCATCTTGGGCAGCATGGTGAGCCCGAGATCGTTGTCGACCATCTGCACCAGCGTGTGGAGCGAGGTTCCGATCATCGTCGCCGAGGCGCGCAGCTCGGGCCGGTTGCACGCGGCGAGCGCATGTTCCTTGAGGCAATGCCCGTCCTCGAGCAGCAGCAGCCGCCCTTCGTCGATCATCGAGGGCGGCACGAGCGCGGGCGGATCGCGCGGATCGTCTTTCGGGAACGCGACGTAGAGCCGGTCGTCGGCAATATGCGCCTTCTCGACTTCGCCGGTCGCGAACGGAAGCGCGAGCAGCACGCAGTCGACCCGCCCGTGGTGCAGGCTCTCGACCGCGTCGTGGCTGGTCTCCTCGCGCAGGAACAGCTTGAGGTCGGGGCGCTCGCGGCGCAGGCGCGGCAGGATGCGCGGCAGCATGAACGGCGCGATCGTGGGGATCACGCTCATCCGCAGCGTGCCCGACAGCGGCTTGCCGCTTGCCCGCACGAGATCGGAGAGATCCTCCGCCTCGCGCAGCAGACGGTGCGCCTTCTCGACCACCTGCTCGCCCAGCGTGGTGAAGCGCACCACGCGGCGGCTGCGCTCGACCAGCGTGACGCCGAGCAGCGATTCGAGCTCGCGGATGCCCGCCGAGAGCGTCGACTGCGAGACGAAACTCGCCTCAGCCGCGCGCCCGAAATGGCCGTGCTCGTGCAGCGCGACCAGATATTGCAACTGCTTGATCGTGGGAAGGTAGGTGCTCATCCGGCCACACGGCGCGGGGATCCTCTGCGCCTCTGTGAGCGCACCCAACCTCTCCGCGTCTCCGCGTCTCCGCGTGAAACCAAAACTTCCATCACTCCGCCGCTTCCGTCCCGGCCAGATCGGCGTGGACGTCGTCGATATGGGTCATCGTCAGCTTGCCGCGCTTGACCCCGAAGCCCAGCTTGCCTTCCACCAGTTCGAGCGCGTCGCGCCCGAACACCTCGTAGCGCCAGCCCTCCAGCACCGGCAGCTTGCGCACGCCCGCGGCGAGCGCCTCCATCTCGTCCGAGCGGGTCAGCAGCCGCGCGGCCACGTCGATCTC
>CAMPIA010000182.1 GCA_946886175.1 uncultured Altererythrobacter sp. | reverse complement strand
TACGCCTCGATCGGCTTCCTGCGCCAGTTCCGCTTCGAGAAGCTCAAGCTCGATCGCTCGCTCGTGGTCGATTCGGCGATCGACGAAAGCTCGCGCGCGATGATGCTGTCGAGCATCTCGATGGCGCGCGCGCTCAAGATGCGGGTCACCGCCGAAGGCGTCGAGACGGCCGACCAGGCCGCGATGGTGCGCAGCGCGGGCTGCGACCACATCCAGGGCTGGCTCTATTTCGCACCGATGCCGTCCGACGAAATTGCGCAGCACCTTGTCGGGCCCGCGTCAGAACGAAAGGGCGCGGCGGCCGATCGCCGCGGGAGGAAAGTAGCATGAACGCCCAGACCAAAATCGTGGTCCCCGACGAGATGCGCGAGGAGATCGAGCAGATCGACCTCGGGCAAACCGCCTCCGCCGCCGAAACGCGCGGCGTGGCGCTGACCCGCGCGTTCAACGACCAGTCGCTCGCGCGCAAGGTCGTGCTGATCGGGGGTCTGCCGCTGGCCGGCCTGTGCCTCGTCGCCGTGCTGGCCTGGATCGGCCTGGGTACGAGCGACGCGGCCTTCGCCTCGACCATTCGCTGGACGATCGCCGGGGTCGCGGTGCTGGCGGTCGTGCTCGGCGTCGGCGCGATCCGGGCGATGATGGTCGATACTTCGGGTCAACTGGCGAAGCTGGCGGACGATATGGGCGCGCTTGCCGCCGGGCACCGCAATTTCACCATCGCCGGGCTGGAGCGGCGCGACGAAATCGGGGAAATCGCCCGCGCGTTCGAAATTTTCGTGAAATCCGGACACAAGCTCGACGAGCTGTTCGCCAACCGCCGCGCCGAGCGTGAGCAGCGCGAGAAGGAAGTCCGCGCATTCGCGCGCACCTTCGAGAACAGCGTCGCCGAAGTCGTCTCCGGCGTGGGTGCGGCCTCGGCCCAGCTCCAGGCGACCGCCAGCTCGATGGCCGCCGCGGCCGAGCAAGGCTCGGCGCAGACCCAGCGCGTGGCGCAGGCGATGAGCGAGGCCTCGTCGGGCGTAACCGCGGCCGCCGCCGCTTCCGACGAATTCGCCATGTCGATCGGCGAAATCAGTCGCCAGGCCGCGCAGTCGGCCGAGCTCGCGCGCCAGGCGACGGGTTCGACCAAGCAGGCGAACGACACGATTTCCGCGCTTTCGGCGACCGCCGAGCAGATCGGTCACGTGGTCGAGCTGATCTCGACCATCGCCCAGCGCACCAACCTCCTCGCGCTCAACGCATCGATCGAAGCGGCGCGCGGCGGCGAGGCCGGGCGCGGGTTCGCAGTCGTCGCGTCCGAAGTGAAGGAGCTCGCCGCGCAGACCGGCCGCGCGACCGAACAGGTGGCGCAGCAGATCCGCGCGATCCAGGAATCGACCGGCGCCAGCGTCGGTGCGCTGCGCGCGGTGGAGGAACAGGTTCAGCAGCTCGAATCGACTGCGGTTTCGATCGCCTCTGCGGTCGATCAGCAATCGGTCGCGGGGCAGGAACTGGCGCGCAACATCGATCTCGCGGCGCGCAGCACCAACGAGGTCAGATCGAACGTCGAGCAAGTACGCGAGACCGCGCTGTCGACCGGCGCCGCCGCCTCGCAAGTGCTCAATTCGGCCACCGAGCTCGAGCATCAGGCCTCGGCGCTGCGCACGCAGGTCTCGCGCATCATGCAGGTGATCCACAAGCGCGGCTAGGCGCGGCCTTCGCACACAATGGTTGGTGCACCGCGCATCGCGGCGCTATGCCCCCCTTATCGATCGGGCGCGCCCGCGCCCGCGAAGGGGAGAGACCAATTGCCGGGTGCAACCCTGTCCCGTGTCGGCAAGAGCTTCGGGCCGTCGGCATTGTTCGAAGACTTCGACCTGACGATCGGCGACGGCGAGTTCGTTGTGCTCGTGGGCCCATCGGGCTGCGGCAAGTCCACCCTGTTGCGGCTGATCGCCGGGCTCGAGACGCCCGATAGCGGGGAGATCGCGATCGGCGGGCGGCGCGTCGACGGCCTGCCCGCGGGCGAGCGCGGCGTGGCTATGGTGTTCCAGACTTACGCGCTCTACCCGCAGATGACGGTCGCGCAGAACATCGCCTTCCCGCTGCGCATGGCGGGCCGGCCCAAACCGGCGATCGACGAGAGCGTTGCCGGCGCCTGCGAGCTGCTCGGCCTGGGCGAGCTGATGGACCGGCGCCCGGCGGAGCTTTCGGGCGGCCAGCGCCAGCGGGTGGCGATCGGCCGCGCGATCGTGCGCGAGCCCGAACTGTTCCTGTTCGACGAGCCGCTGTCCAACCTCGACGCCAACCTGCGCACCCAGATGCGCCGCGAATTCGGCGAGCTCCACGCGCGGCTGCGCGCTTCGACGCTCTACGTCACCCACGATCAGGCAGAGGCGATGGCGCTCGCCGACCGGATCGTGCTGCTGCGCGAGGGCCGGATCGAGCAGCAGGGCACGCCCGAGGAGCTCTATCACCGGCCCGCCACGCTGTTCGCGGCGCGCTTCTTCGGGCAGCCGCAGATCAACGCCCTGCCCGGCCGCATCGCGCGCGCCGACGACCGGGAAACCGAGATCGCGATCGGTGCGCGCGGGGAGGAGCGCATCGTGCTCGGCCCGCTTGCCGAAGCCGCGCGCGAGGAGCCCGACCTGACCGTGGCGATCCGGCCCGAAGCGCTGTTTGCGGGCCCGGTCGAAGGCGGCATTGCGCTCGCGCCGCGCACCGTCGCATTCGTCGAATGGTTCGGGGGCGAGCGCCACGTTCAGCTCGGCGAAGGCGCCACGGCGCTGGCATGGCGCACTTCGGGCGATGCCCATATCGCGCGCGGAGACGAGATCGCGGTCCACGTTGCGCCTGACCGGATTCATCTGTTCGCGAGCGACGGCACGGCGCTGAAACCCGTGGCATTGCCCATCGTGTGAAAACGGTTACATTATGCGCGAGAGGGGTGTCATGGTCACGATTCGGGACGTAGCGAGAGAAGCCGGCGTATCGGTCGCCACGGTCTCGCGCGCGCTGAACGGCCACACCAACGTCACCAAGGCGACCCGCGAAGCGATCGAGGCCGCGGCCAAGGCGCTCAAGTTCGTGCCGCACTCGGGCGCGCGCAGCCTGACCAACCGCCAGACCGACACGATCGGGGTCATTCTGCCCGATCTGTTCGGCGAATTCTTCTCCGAGGTGATACGCGGAATCGACAAGATCGCCCACGGCTCGGGCAAGCACCTGCTGCTGGGCAACATGCACGGCAGCTCGCACGAAACCACCAGCGCGATCCGCGCGATGCGCGGGCGGGTGGACGGGTTGCTGCTGATGCCGCCCGATTCGACCCCCGAACTGCTCGCCGAGCACCTGGATCCCGGCATGCCGACCGTGCTGCTCAACGCGCAGGCAGGGGAAAGCGACGTGCCGTTCGTCGCGGTCGACAACTATCACGGCGCGCGCACGATCACCGAGCATCTGATCGCGCGCGGGCGCACGCGGATCGTCCATATCGCCGGGCCCAAGCACAACCGTGACGCGCGCGAGCGCCTGCGCGGCTTTACCGACGCGATGCGCGAGGGGCTCGGCGAGCGCCACCCGGTCGTGCTGCCGGGCGATTTCACCGAGGCCGCGGGGCAGGAGGCCGGCCGGCTGCTGATCGCGGGGCAGGTGCCCGCAGACGCGGTCTTCGCCGCCAACGACGTCATGGGGGTCGGCCTGATCTCGGTGCTCGACGAGGCCGGCGTCGCCGTCGGCAGCGACACGCTGGTGGCCGGGTTCGACGACATTCCGCTGGCGCGCCACATTACGCCCAAACTGACCACGATGCAGTCGAACATGGCCCAGCTGGGCTCGACCGCGACCATGCTGCTGCTGCGCATGTTGCGCGGCGAGACGCTGGGGATGGAGCACGGCGT
>CAMPIA010000181.1 GCA_946886175.1 uncultured Altererythrobacter sp. | reverse complement strand
TCCTGCTCGTCGGCCCGACCGGCTCGGGCAAGACGCTGCTGGCGCAGACGCTCGCGCGCACCTTCGACGTGCCGTTCACGATGGCCGACGCCACCACGTTGACCGAGGCCGGCTATGTCGGCGAGGATGTCGAGAACATCATCCTCAAGCTGCTCCAGTCGAGCGATTACAACGTCGACAAGGCGCAGCACGGCATCGTCTACATCGACGAGATCGACAAGATCACGCGCAAGGCGGAAAACCCCTCGATCACCCGCGACGTTTCGGGCGAGGGCGTGCAGCAGGCGCTGCTCAAGCTGATGGAAGGCACCACCGCCAGCGTCCCGCCGCAGGGCGGCCGCAAGCATCCGCAGCAGGAATTCCTCCAGGTCGACACGACCAACATCCTGTTCATCTGCGGCGGCGCGTTCGCAGGGCTGGAAAAGGTCATCGCCGACCGCCTGCAGAAGCGCTCGATCGGCTTCGGCGCGCATGTCGCCGATCCGGACAAGCGCCGCGTGGGCGAGCTGCTCGAAAAGTGCGAGCCGGAAGATCTGCTCAAGTTCGGCCTGATCCCCGAGTTCGTGGGTCGTCTTCCCGTCATCGCCACGCTGCGCGATCTCGATATCGGCGCGCTGGTTCAGATCCTCAGCGAACCGAAGAACGCGCTGGTCAAGCAGTACCGCAAGCTGTTCGAGCTCGAGGATGTCGAGCTGACCTTCACCGAGGACGCGCTCGAGACGATCGCGCAGAAGGCGATCCTGCGCAAGACCGGCGCGCGCGGACTGCGCTCGATCGTCGAGGGCATCCTGCTCGACACGATGTTCGACCTGCCCGACATGGACGGGGTGAGCGAGATCGTGATCGACAAGGACGTGGTCGAAGGCCGCAAGGAGCCGATCCAGGTGCTCGGCGGCGACGAGAAAGAAGAGGCGGCCTGACGCAGGCCCGCCCGGCGGTGCGCGCTTAATGCAGCCGCCCGACAGATCGGCCCTTCCGCGGCCGACATAGCCTTTAGCAGGGCGTTCAAGACGCGGCACACGGCCGCGCGACGGGCCGGGCGGTGCTATGCGCCGGCCCGCCTATTTATGCGAATACGAGGAATCTCAGATATGGCCACCAACGCACAGCTCGCAGCCAAGCTCCTGCGCGACGCGAGCGGCTTCTTCCGCAATGTCGGCGAGCAGAACCCGCCGCTCGAGCAGCAGATGGCGGACAACGCGCAAGTCTACGAGCAGGTCGCCGAACTGGTCGAAAGCGACCCGACCGGGGAACTGCCCGACCAGCAGCCGAGCTGAACGAGCTGAACAGAATCTAGCAACCTGAGAGGGCGCAGTCGCGATCCAGTTCGATCTGGATCGTGGCGTGCCCGATCCGGTGGTCGTGCTCGAGGTCGTGCGCGACCGCACGGAGGAACGCGTCGCCCGGATGGCCGGCGGGCATCACCAGATGCGCGGTCAGCGCGGTTTCGGTCGTGCTCATCGGCCAGATGTGCAGATCATGCACCGCCTCGACCCCGTCCAGCCGGACGAGATAGGCGCGCACCTCGTCTTCCGAAATGCCCTCGGGCACCGCGAGCAGGCCCATCTTCACGCTGTCCTTGAGCAGCCCCCAGGTGCCCCAGGCGATCACCCCCACGATGACCAGGCTCACCGCCGGGTCGATCCAGTGCGCGCCGGTCAGCAGGATCGCGGCGCCGGCACCCACCACCCCGACCGACACCAGTGCATCGGCGACCATGTGCAGATAGGCGCCGCGCACGTTGAGATCGCCGTGTCGTCCGCGCATGAACAAGAGCGCGGTCGCGCCGTTTATGCCGATCCCGATCCCGGCCACGATCACCATCGTCCAGCCCTGGACCGCGGCCGGTTCGGTGAACCGGTTGAGCGTCTCGAACAGAATCGCGCCGATCGCGACCAGTAGCAGCCCGGTGTTGGCGATCGCCGCGAGGATGGTCGAACTCTTGAAGCCGTAAGTGAACTTGCCGGAGGCGGGGCGCCTGGCCGCCACTGCGGCGGCCCATGCAAGCAGCAGGCTGAGCACGTCCGACAGATTGTGGCCGGCGTCGGCCACCAGCGCCATCGAGCCCGACAGGAAGCCGTACGTCGCCTCGACCAGCACGAACGCGCTGTTGAGCACGATTCCGATCGCAAACGCGCGGCCGAAGTCCGCCGGTGCGTGCGAATGGCCGTGGCCGTGCCCATTCCCCGCATGGTCGTGAGAATGCATATGTCCCAACTGCCTCCTCCCGCGCCGCGACCGGTCCGGCGCTTGTGCCGCCGACGGCTTGCGCTACCCGTCTCCAGTGCCTTCCGCAACATTTTCTACAATTGAATCAATGCGATACGGAATATCATTCTCTAAAATGTTACAACACACCTTGGGCGATGTGGCGCAGCAAGACGCTGAAATCCGCCGCTATTCGTAGACGCAGGCGTCGAGACCGTCGCGCCGCACCACGCCCATGCGCGCCGCGATCGTGTTGCCATAGCGGCGCGTGAACCCCGCCGGGTTCACCCCCCATCGCTCCTGGGGCAGCGGCAGGCCGGCGGCCCTTCGCGCCGCCTCGGTCTGCGTCAGCCGCGCCGCCGAATGGTCGAAATAGCGCTGCGCCCCGGCTTCGGCACCGTACGTCCCGATCCCCGTCTCGGCGACGTTGAGATAGACCTCCATGATCCGCCGCTTGCCCCAGATCTGCTCGATCAGGAAGGTGAACCAGGCCTCGAAACCCTTGCGCACGTAGCCGCCATCTTGCCACAGGAAGACGTTCTTCGCAGTCTGCTGGCTGATCGTCGAGGCGCCGCGCAGCCGCCCGCCTTGCGCATTGTGCTCGATCGCCTTCTCGATCGCTTCGCGGTCGAACCCGTCGTGGGTGCAGAACTTGCCGTCCTCCGCCGCGATCACCGCGCTGACGAGGTTGCGGTCGATATTGCTGAGCGGCTCCCAGTCCTTGGTGATGTCGTTTTCGTCGAGCAGCATGGTCGCCGTTACCGGCGGCGGGACGAACTTGAACAGCAGCACGAGCGCGAGGCTGAGCCCGACGAACCCGAGGAACAGTTTGGCGAGGAAAATCCCGATGCGGAGCATGGCGGCGGTCTAGCGGCGAAATAACAGTTTGGGAATCCCGCCGCCGGTTGCGCGGCGAATGTCGCAAACGTGCTACTCGGCTCGCCGTGGCGGGCGTATGCTGCACGCCTGCACAGGAGAAGGGCGATGATTTCCCGCGACTGGGACTGGAGCGACATCGTCAATCCGCAACTGGTTGAGCGCGCGCTGGCGCATCAGGAGGAGCGGGCACGGCGCCGGGCGCGCGCCAACGATGATCCAGCTACGGAGCACGACGATCCCCGGCCGGTAGCGGCCTGAGCCGACCCGCCGACGCCTCCGGTTTTCCAGCACGCTCGATCATTGCCGCGCAATGTGATCGACCCGACCACCACCATCGAACTGGGTCTGCAACGCGATCGAGCCGCTCCCGCGCCAGGCGGAAGCGGCTCGAATATGTGTCGCGCTTGCCGCGCTTTCGGCGTCAGGCGATGCCCGGCAGAAGCTTGTCGCCGGCAATGCGCTGCATCGCCTTCTGGAGCTTCTCGAACGCGCGCACCTCGATCTGGCGAATGCGCTCGCGGCTGACGTCGTAAACCTGGCTCAACTGCTCGAGCGTCTGCGGGTTCTCGGTCAGCCGCCGCTCGGTGAGGATGTGCTTTTCGCGTTCGTTGAGGCTGCCCATCGCTTCGACCAGCATTTCGTGGCGCACTTCGGCTTCCTCGGCGTCGGCGACCGTCTCGTCCTGCAACGGGCCGTCGTCGGTCAGCCAGTCCTGCCATTCGCCCGAGCCTTCCTCGCTCCCGCGCATCGGCGAATTGAGCGAGCCGTCGCCGCCCATCATCATCCGCCGGTTCATGTTGATCACTTCCTGCTCGGGCACGC
>CAMPIA010000180.1 GCA_946886175.1 uncultured Altererythrobacter sp. | reverse complement strand
ATGTCGATCCCGCCGCCCACCATCGCGAGGATCGACATGGGCCGTTCCTACCTCAGCCAGAGCCGCCTGCAACAGGCCTGCGACGCCGGCGTGCTCGCCGCGCGCAAGCGGCTCGGTTCGCAGGCCGCGGTCACCGGCGAAATTTCGCAGGACGTGGCCGAAATGGGCCAGCGGTTCTTCAACATCAATTTCCGCTCGGGCTCCTACGGCACCGAGAACCGCGATTTCGTCATGACGCTGGAGGAGGATTTCGCGATCTCGGGCACCGCGACCGTCGATGTGCCGACCACCATCATGCAGATCTTCGGGTTCGAGAACGTGCCCGTCAGCGTCGCGTGCGAGGCGCAGCTGAACTTCGCCAGCACCGACGTGATGATGGTGCTCGACGTCACCGGATCGATGGCGGAAATCAATGCCGGCGACACGCTGTCGCGGCTCGACACCATGAAGGATACGATCGAGACCTTCCACGCCCAGCTCAGCGCCGCGGCGCAGGGGGGCTCGCGCATTCGCTACGGTTTCGTGCCCTACTCCACCAACGTCAATGTCGGGCACCTGCTGCGCGACGAATGGGTGACGGACAGCTGGAGCTATCAGTCGCGCGAGCAGACCGAGGATACGAAGCATCCGAGCAAGCGGACCTATACCACCGGCGCCACGCGGGTTTCCGGCTCGATCACCACCGTCGACTACGAAACCTACAAGGCGAGCTTCACCGAGCTCAAGGGCTATCACTGCCCTTCGGCGCCCGGCAGCAACGTGACGACGGAAACCGAAGAGACCGCATACAAGGAGGAAGAGGTCGTCACGCCGCTGGAGGGCGTGCGCAAGGAGTGGACCTACATCCGCACCCGCAACGGCCAGAGCTATTCGACGGTCCTCAACGACACGACCTGCATCGTGCGCCAGCACACCTACGACAGTTACGTCGACACCTATAAGAAGATCGAGGAACCCTCGCTCGTCAGCAAGAAGCAGTGGCGCTACGACCAGATCGAATACGACGTGTCCGAATGGCGCACGCTGGGCAACGGGTGCGTGGAGGAACGCGACACTTACGAAATCGCCGATTACAGCACGGTGGATCTCTCGCGCGCGCTCGATCTCGATCTCGACCGGATTCCCACCGCCGGCGATCCATCCACCCAATGGCGGCCGATGATCCCCTCGTACATCTTCGGCCGGCAGCTGAAGTGGGACGGCAAGGGCAAGTTCGACACCAAGGAGAAGCGGACCGGAGACGAATACGTGACGCCGGTCGGCTTGTCTTCGGCGGCGTGCCCGGCGCCGGCGCGCAAGCTTTCGGAAATGACCCCCGAAGAGCTGACCGACTATCTCGCCACGCTTCGCGCCCAAGGCAGCACCTATCACGACATCGGGATGATCTGGGGCGGGCGGCTGATCTCGCCGACCGGCCTGTTCTCGTCCGAAAACGCCGACGGCCCGAGCTCGACGATCAGCCGGCATCTCATCTTCCTGACCGACGGCGAAACCGCTCCGCTCGACGTCAGCTACTCGAGCTACGGGTTCGAGCCGCTCGATCAGCGGCGCTGGTCGCCCAAGTCCCCGATGTCGCTCGCGGAAACGGTCGAGAACCGCTTCGCCTTCGCCTGCGGCGAAGTCCGGCGCAAGAATGTCACCATCTGGGTCATCGGTTTCGGCACCACGCTGACCGAGGTGATGAAGGACTGCGCGGGCGAAGGCCACTATTTCGAAGCGGCCGACGCGGCCGAGCTCAACGCCTCGTTCGCCGCGATCGCCGACAGCCTGAGCGACCTGAGGGTCAGCCGGTGATCCGCCTGCACTCTCTCGCACGCGACCGGAACGGCGCGGCGCTGGTCGAGTTCGCTCTCGTCGCGCCGATCCTCCTGCTGATGCTGCTCGGCATGTTCGACATGGGGTACAACTACTACGTTCAGTCGCAATTGCAGGGCGCGATCCAGCAGGCCGCGCGCGATTCGGGTATCGAGGGCGCACACACCCGCATGCCGCAGATCGACGCGCGTGTGACCGATGCGGTGCGCGACCTCGTGCCCGACGCCGAGATCGGCTTCTCGCGCAAGTCCTACGCGAGCTTTACCGATGTCGCCCGGCCGGAGGATTTCAGCGACATCGACGGCAACGGAATCTGTGCCGGCGGCGAGCCGTTCGAGGACGTCAACGGCAACGGCATCTGGGACGAGGACCGCGGATCGGAAGGCCAGGGCGGCGCGCGCGACGCGGTGCTCTATGTCGTGACAGTCACCTATCGCCGGCCGTTCGGCGTCACCGCCTTCGTCGGGCTGCCCGAAACTTTCACCACGCAGGCCACCACTGTGGTGCGCAACCAGCCCTATGCCGACCAGGACCTCTCCCGGTCGGTGGGCAACTGCGCATGAACCCGCTCTGCGCCCTGCTCCGCCGCCTGCGCCGCTCGGTTTCGGGCACTGCGGTGACCGAATTCGCACTCGCCGCTCCGCTGGTGATGACCGCAGGGCTGTGGGGCGTGGAATCGGCGCATCGCGCGGTGCTCCAGATGCGCATCAACCAGGTCGCGGTGCTGATCGCCGACAACGCCTCGCGCGTCGGCGAAAATTCGCTGCTCGGCGAAACGAAGCTCTACGAAACCGACATCAACGACGTGCTCTACGGCGCGCACATCCAGTCCGGGGGCACGCTCGACCTTTACAAGTACGGCCGCGTGATGCTCTCCAGCCTGGAGGTCGTGCCCGACACCGAGGATCAGCAATACATCCACTGGCAGCGCTGCAAGGGCGAGCTGCAACGCACGTCCAGCTACGGCTATGAAGGCGATGGCATGATCGGAGGAATACCGGGAATGGGCCCGCCGGGGGAAGAGATCATCGCCTTCGCGGGCGAAGCGGTGATGTTCGTGGAAGTGGTGTACGAATACCAGCCGCTGATCTCGGAGGCCTTCACCCATGCCGACGAGATCACCGCGACCGCCGCCTTCAATGTGCGCGACAACCGCGATCTCGCGCAGATTTATCAGCGCGATCCTGCCAGTCCCGACACGGTGGCGGACTGCAACGTCTACGACGGGGTGGCGACGATCAACGGCTGATCACACCGGCCCCGCTTAGACGTAGCAGACCTTCTTCGCCGCTTCGACGATCCGCTTGGCGTCGATAAGCGCCAGCTTCTCCAGGTTTGCCGCATAGGGCAGCGGCACGTCTTCGTTGCACACGCGCAGCACCGGGGCGTCGAGATGGTCGAACCCCTCTTCCATGCACACCGCGATCACTTCGGATGCGATCGAGCAGGTCGGCCAGCCTTCCTCGGCGATGACGAGCCGGTTGGTCTTGGCCAGGCTGTCGAGGATCGTCTGCGTGTCGAGCGGGCGCAGGGTACGCAGGTCGATGACCTCGGCCTCGATACCCTCCTCCGCCAGCTTCTCGGCCGCCTCGAGCGAGAACCCGACTCCGATCGAATAACTGACGATGGTGACGTCCGAACCCTCGCGCACGATCCGCGCCTTGCCGATCGGCAGGACATGATCGTCCAGCTCGGGCAGTTCGAAGGTCTTGCCGTAAACCAGCTCGTTCTCGAGGAATACCACCGGATCCTCGCTGCGGATCGCCGCCTTCAGCAGCCCCTTGGCGTCCGAGCTGTCGTAAGGCGCGATCACGATCAGGCCGGGCACGCTGGCGTACCAGGGGCCGTAATTCTGGCTGTGCTGCGCACCGACGCGGCTCGCCGCGCCGTTGGGGCCGCGGAACACCACCGGGCAACGCATCTGGCCGCCCGACATGTAATTGGTCTTGGCGGCCGAGTTCACGATGTGGTCGATCGCCTGCATCGCGAAGTTGAAGGTCATGAACTCGACGATCGGCCGCAGGCCGCCCATCGCCGCGCCGGTGCCGATCCCGGCGAAGCCGTATTCGGTGATCGGCGTGTCGATCACGCGCTTGGGCCCGAACT
>CAMPIA010000179.1 GCA_946886175.1 uncultured Altererythrobacter sp. | reverse complement strand
GGACTTGCGCCGCGTTGGCGCTGAGTCCGGTCACGTCCGCAATCTCTTCGCCGCTTTGCCCCTCGAGCCACAGCAGGATCACCTGCGCGTCGAGCGGCGCGAGACAGCGGATCAATTCCCGCACGCGCCGGAGCGCGTGGCTCTCGGCCGCGGTGCGTTCGGTATCGTCGGCGGCCTGCTCGAGATCGCGCGCCCTGTCGCCATCGCGCTCCATCGCGCGGGCGAGACGCGCAATGGCGGGGGCGAATTGCTCGCCCGCCGCCCCATAGAGATCGTCCTGCGTCTGCTCCATGCTGCCCTTAGTCGGCTGGCGGGCGGATTTCTTACGGTCGGCTGGAAACTTTCCCTGCCGCCATGCGCCTTGCTATCACGTCCCGGCGACCAAAGGAGACCAGATGCCGACCGAAAACCTCACCATTCCCAAGCCCGACGGCACCAAGCTCGCCGGATCGATCGAATTGCCCGAAGGCGGAGTGCGCGGAGTGGCGGTCTATGCGCACTGCTTCACCTGCACGCGGCAAAGCAAGGCGGCGGTCGCGGTTTGCCGTGCGCTGGCGCGGCATGGCTTTGCGGCACTGCGATTCGATTTCACCGGGCTCGGCGAGAGCGAGGGCGAATTCGGCGAGGCCGGATTCGCGCAAGACGTCGCGGATGTGACTGCGGCGGCCGACGCGATGCACGAACGTTTCGGCAGCCGAATGCTGCTGGTCGGGCACAGCCTCGGCGGCGCGGCGGTGCTTGGCGCGGCGCGGAAGATCGGCGAGGATCGCGTTGCGGCCGTGGCCACCATCGGCGCGCCCGCCGACGTTCCGCACGTGCTCGGCAACGTCAAGGGCGACCTCGATGCGATCGAACGCGACGGCGAAGGGCAGGTGACGATCGGCGGGCGGCCTTTCACGATCGAGAAGGAGTTCCTCGACCGCACCCGCGCCGCCGATCTGCTCGCCGCGGTGGCGAAACTGCGCGAGCCGCTGATGATCTGCCACTCGCCAACCGACGATGTCGTGGGAATCGAGAACGCCGGTCTGCTGTTCGAAGCGGCGATGCACCCCAAGAGCTTCCTGAGCCTCGACGGGGCCGATCATCTTCTGCTGAACGAGAAGGATGCCGACTTCGCCGCCGGGGTGATCGCCGCCTGGGCCGGGCGCTATCTGTCCTAGCGCAGCACCGCCGTCGCATCGGCGAGGCGCACTTCGCTGAGCATCCCGAGATAGCGTTCGTAGTACGGCTTGTGCGACGCGCCGACCACGGCGAGCACGCGGATGCCAGGCGTGGGGCCAGCGGCTTCGCGGATGTTCGCGACCATGCGCAAGTTGCGGGTTTCCCAATAGGCGAGGTAGCGGCGGCCCACCTTGTCCGGACTGTCGTCGGCCGCTGCGGCGGCGAAATCGCCGCGCACCGTGCGCTCGGCTGCGGCCGGATCGTTCATCGCACGATAGTATTCGAGCGCGTCCTGCGGGGTCGGTTCATCGGCAAAGCGCGCGTTCCACGCCTCGCCGCTCGCCCGCGCCTCCGCTGCCCACGCGTTGTCCCATATGCCGCTCATGACTTCGCCGTAGTTCTCGCCGGCCGCGCCCATCGCCCGGTCTCCGGTATGGTCGTCCACCGGGTGAACCCGTTCGAGTCCGAGGCGCGCGGCCAGCGCGGCGGCGATCACGATATTCTCGTTCAGCCGTTTGCGCGGCGCGAGGGCGGCCGCAAGCTCTTCGGTAAGCATCGCATCGGCATGCCGCTCGGCTTCGGGAAGGCGCAGCCATTGCACCATCGCCGAGGTCCGGTCGCCCGCAGCGAGGAACAGCGCGGCAAGGTGGCGGCGCTCGGCGGGGGTGCGCTCCTCGCGCGGTTCGGCCAGCAGCTCGGCGATGGCCTTCTCGGCGCCCGCCTGGTCGAGGCCGAGCGCACGCCGTGCCGGCCCGGCGTCGAAGCAATACGCATCGGCCGTGCCTTCATAGGCGAAAGCGAAAGCGCGCAGATAGTCGCACTGCGCGCCGTCGATCGCCTCGATCGCGATCAGTTCCGGCTTCCAGACTGCAAGCTTGTCGAGCAAGGGATCGAACAGCGCTGCCTCGGTCCCCTCGGGAAGGGCGGAGAGATGCGCGGTGCCCAGCACCAGCACTTCGGTGTGCGGTTCGCGAACCGCGGCATCGGCAAACTCGACCGATTTCGCGGAAGGCGTCGGCTCGGCGGCAGCGAGCGGCGCGACGGACGCCGCCAGCGAAACGGCGACGGCAAGTGCGGACTTCATGGCGATCCCTCATTACTGGCTCGCCAGTGTATTATTACACTAACACAGAGTTCGCAACCTCACGCATCGATCATCGCGCGGTCGAATTCGCCGGCCCGGTTCTGGATGAAATTGAAGCGGTGTTCGGGGTTGCGGCCCATGAGCTGGTCGACCAGCTCCTTCACCGCATGGCGCTGCTCGTGCTCGGTGGGCAGGGTGATGCGGATCAGGCTGCGCGTCGCGGGGTTCATGGTGGTCTCGCGCAATTGCGCCGGGTTCATCTCGCCCAGACCCTTGAAGCGGCCGACTTCGACCTTCTTGCCTTTGAACACGGTCGCTTCCAGCTCGGCGCGGTGGGCGTCGTCGCGGGCGTAGACGCTCTCCTTGCCCGCGGTGAGGCGGTAGAGCGGGGGTTGGGCGAGGAACAGGTGCCCGCGCCGGACCACTTCGGGCATTTCCTGGAAGAAGAACGTCATCAGCAGCGTCGCGATATGCGCGCCGTCGACGTCGGCGTCGGTCATGATGACGATGCGGTCGTAGCGCAGCGCCTCGGGATCGCAGTCCTTGCGGGAGCCGCAGCCCATAGCGAGCGTGAGGTCGGCGATCTCGCTGTTGGCGCGGATCTTGTCCGCGCTGGCGCTGGCGACGTTGAGGATCTTGCCGCGGATCGGCAGGATCGCCTGGGTCTTGCGGTTGCGCGCCTGCTTGGCGCTGCCGCCCGCGCTGTCGCCCTCGACGATGAACAACTCGGTCTCGCCGTCTCCCTCGCCGCTGCAATCGGTGAGCTTGCCGGGCAGGCGCAGCTTCTTGGCATTGGTCGCGGTCTTGCGCTTGATCTCGCGCTCGGCCTTGCGCTTGAGGCGCTCGTCCATGCGCTCCATCACCGCGCCGAGCAGCGCGCGCCCGCGTTCCATATTGTCGGCGAGGAAATGGTCGAAGTGGTCGCGCACGGCGTTTTCGACCAGGCGCGCGGCCTCGGGGCTGGTCAGCCGGTCCTTGGTCTGGCTCTGGAACTGCGGGTCGCGGACGAAGACGCTGAACATGATCTCGGCGCCGGTCATCACGTCGTCGGCCGAGACGTCTTTCGCCTTCTTCTGCCCGACGAGCTCGCCGAACGCGCGCAGGCCCTTGGTCAGCGCGGCGCGCAGGCCCTGCTCGTGGGTGCCGCCATCGGGCGTGGGCACGGTGTTGCAGTACCAGCTCGTCGCCCCGTCGGACCACAGCGGCCAGGCGATCGCCCATTCGACCCGGCCCTGCGATTCCCCGTTCTGCGCCGGAAAATCCTGCGTGCCGGTAAACGGCTTGCTGGTGACGCACTCGCGCTCGCCGACCTGTTCGGCCAGATGGTCGGCGAGGCCGCCGGGAAACTTGAACACCGCCTCGGCCGGAACGTCGTCGCTGGTGAGCGAGGCGGCGCATTTCCAGCGGATCTCGACCCCGGCGAAGAGGTAGGCCTTCGAGCGCGCGAGCTTGAACAATCGCTTCGGGCTGAAGCGGCGCTCGCCGAAGATTTCGCTGTCGGGCGTGAAGGCGACGGTGGTGCCGCGGCGGTTGGGCGTGGGGCCGAGGTGCTGGAGCGGCCCCTGGGTGACCCCGCGCGCGAAGTGCTGCGCGTAGAGCTGGCGGTCGCGCGCAACCTCGACGCGGGTGTCGCTCGACAGCGCGTTGACCACGCTCACGCCCACACCGTGCAGGCCGCCGCTGGTGGCGTAGGCCTTGCCCGAGAA
>CAMPIA010000178.1 GCA_946886175.1 uncultured Altererythrobacter sp. | reverse complement strand
AGCACCTCGTGCCCGGTCATGCGCTTGTAGCGCGCGAGCACGTCGCCCATCGTGTAATTGCGTACATGGCCGATATGGATCCGCCCCGAAGGGTAGGGAAACATCTCGAGCACGTAGCTCTTGGGCTTGGTCGAGTCGCTGTCGGCCTCGAAGCAGCGCGCCTCGTCCCACGCGCGTTGCCAGCGGGCGTCGGCCTCGTCGGGATTGAAACGGTTATCGGTCATCGCACGCCCTGTTAGGCGATTCGCGCTTCATTGGAAGGCGTCGGATAGCGGTAAGTTCGGCGGGTTGCGTCCGTCGCCTGCGCGCGGCGCGTCAGACCGCCTGGCGGCGCAGGTCGCGCGCCTTGGTCAAAATGATGCCTTCGAGCTTCTGCACCGTCGCGGCCTGGACCGGGGCGTTCACCCAGGTGCCGCCCTCGTTGATCTGGCGGCTGGCGGCCACCCGCACCGCGTCGGCGCGCAGATCCTGGTCGAGGATCGAGATCGTCAGCTTGACCCGCTCGGCCGGATTCTCGGGATTGGCGTACCAGTCGGTCACGATCACTCCGCCCGCGCTGTCGGCCTGGAGCAGCGGTGCGAAGCTCACCGTCTCGAGCGCCGCGCGCCAGAGGTAGGAATTGACCCCGATCGTGGTCACCTGGCTCGCGGCGAGGTCTGCCGTGGGGCGCTCGCGCCCGCCGCAGGCCGCGAGCCCGGCGAGCGCCAGGGTCACGAGGAATCCGCGGGAAACGGTCGATGCAAGGCGGTTCGCGTTCATGTGGTCCGGTCGTATCCTGTCTCTGTGCTCGCTCGCCTCTATAGCCCGCGCGGCGCGAGCGGCAAGCGCAGCGTGAATTGCCTGCGTCGGGCGGCAATTGGCCCTCCGGCGCTTGAACGGAGAGTTAATCGGGCGCGAGTCTGTGTGCATGGTGCAACAGTCCCGATCGAATCGCGGAATGCGGCTGGTGGAAAAGCTGGCCAAGCGTCTGGATTGATTCTAGGAATTTCCTGTTCCGATCCGCGCGCCCCGGCGCATTGGCGAGTCGCTGCGGTCAGGAACGGTTCAGGCCAATTCGGGTTTGAGTCGGGGGAACGGTGGCAAAGAAGGGCTTCATGGCTCGATCGCACGACAAGGCTGGTCACAAGTCTGGCAAGGGCAGGTTCGCGCCTGTGCTGTTGTCGGCTGCGTGTCTTGCGCTCGCGATCCCGTCCGCGGGTTTTGCGCTTGTCGGTCTCGACGGCGAGTCGCCGATCTCCTCCGTCGCGCGTTATGCGCCGTTTACGCCCGCTTCGGTCGATCCCGCGCTCGCGCGGCGCGTCGCCGAACGGATCGCCGCGCGCGGGCAGACGCTTCGCTTCACCCCCGCAGGGTCCGACGAATCGCTCGACCGCACGGTGACCGTGGCGGTTCGCGTCGACGACGAAACCGCGCGCGCTATCTCGTTCCGCTCGGCGCTCGCTGCTGCGAGCGGAGAGCCCGGTCAGGGCGCCGGCGCGATCGCCACGACCCGCTACAACCTCGGGATCGCACGCGGATTCCAGAGCTTCGCCAAGTCCTCGCCGACGCTGCCCGAAGGGGTGCGCGAAATGAGCGTGCCCGATCTCGCCAGCTACAAGCCGGCCGAAGGCGCAAGCGACAAGCCGAGCCGCTTCCAGCCGAGGATCGCGCTCGAGCGCGACCGTTCGGTGGGCAGCGCCGCGCGGGCGCTCGATGGCCTCGGCGACCAGTCGGTCGATCTTGGCGGCGCTTACCGCGTGACCCGCAACCTCGACGTTACCGCGGGCGTGCGCCTGTCGCAGGATCGCGACCGGCTGGCCCCGCTGACCGACATGGAAGAGGATAGCCAGGCGGTCTACGTCGGCACCCAGTTCCGCTTTTAGTTTACGCCCGGAACGTTACCCGTCGAATTCGTCCGCAAGACCCCGCCTCCGGCGGGGTTTTTGTTGTATCGCGGCACGTTCGGGATAGGCTGACGTTACGTCAAAAAGGCGAACAACTGGGAGAGTTCTATGGCACGCGTTGCAATCGTCACCGGCGGAACCCGCGGCATCGGCGAGGCGATCAGTCTCGCGCTCAAGGCGCAGGGGCGCACCGTCGTCGCCAACTACGCCGGGAACGATGCGAGGGCGAAGGCCTTCGCCGACCAGCACGGCATCGCGGTCTACAAGTGGGATGTGGGCGATCATCAGGCCTGCATCGACGGCTGCGCGCAAGTGAGCGAGGACGTGGGCCCGGTCGACATCGTGGTCAACAACGCCGGCATCACCCGCGACGGCACAATGCACAAGATGAGCTTCGACGACTGGAACGAGGTCATGCGCATCAACCTCGGCGGGTGTTTCAACATGGCCAAGGCGTGCTTCCCCGGAATGCGCGAGCGCGGGTGGGGCCGGATCGTCAACATCGGCAGCATCAACGGCCAGGCGGGCCAGTATGGCCAGGTCAACTACGCCGCGGCCAAGAGCGGCATCCACGGTTTCACCAAGGCGCTCGCGCAGGAGGGCGCGCGCGTCGGGGTAACGGTCAACGCGATCGCGCCCGGCTATATCGACACCGACATGGTCGCCGCGGTGCCCGAGCCCGTCCTGGAAAAGATCATCGCCAAGATCCCCGTCGGCCGGCTGGGCCAGGCCGACGAGATCGCCCGGGGCGTCGCCTTCCTCACCAGCGACGAGGGTGGCTTCGTCACCGGCTCGACGATGAGCATCAACGGCGGACAGCACATGTACTGAGGCCGGGCGACGGGATGCTTACGCTCTCGGCGGCTGACGGCGATAGCTGAGCGCCTCGGCGATGTGGATGCGGGTCACGGTATCGGCGCCCGCGAGGTCGGCGATCGTGCGCGCCACGCGCAACATGCGCGTGTAACCGCGGGCCGAGAGGCGCATTGCTTCGGCCGCCTGAAGCAGCAGCTTGCGCCCTGCCTCGTCCGGAGTGGCGAAGCGTTCGAGGCCGTCGCCGTCGAGTTCGGCATTGGTGCGTGCGCCGGTTTCGCGGGCGCGACCGGTCTGGACCGTGCGGGCCCGCGCGACCCGCGCGGCAACCTCGGCCGAACCTTCGGCGGGCGGTGGCAGCGCGAGGTCGGCGGCGCTGACCGGGTCGACCTCGACGTGGAGATCGATCCGGTCCAGCATCGGGCCGGAAACCTTGCTCTGATAGTCGGCGGCGCAGCGCGGCGCGCGGCTGCACGCGAGCGCCGGATCGCCGATGTGGCCGCAGCGGCACGGGTTCATCGCCGCGATCAGTTGCACCCGCGCGGGAAAGGTGACGTGCGCATTGGCGCGCGCGACGTCGACCTTGCCCGTTTCGAGCGGTTGACGCAGCGAATCGAGCACTGCGCGCTGGAATTCGGGCAACTCGTCGAGGAACAGCACGCCCAGGTGCGCGAGGCTGACCTCGCCCGGCTTGACCTTCAGCCCGCCGCCGGTGAGCGCCGCCATGCTCGCCGAATGGTGGGGCGCGCGGAATGGGCGCGCGCGGCTGATCCGCCCGCCCTCCAGCGTGCCCGCGACCGATTGCACCATCGACACCTCGAGCGCCTCGCCGCTGCTCAGCTCGGGCAGGATCCCCGGCAGGCAGGAGGCGAGCAGGCTCTTGCCGGCGCCGGGCGGGCCGATCATCAGCAGGTTGTGCCCGCCCGCCGCGGCGATCTCGAGCGCGCGCTTGGCGGTTTCCTGGCCCTTGACCTGTTTCAGGTCCGGCCCGTGCGACGCCTGCTCGACTTCGCCGGGCGAGGGTGGGGGCAGGCGCTGCGTGCCCTTGAGGTGGTTGAGCAGGCTGATGAGGTCGGGCGCCGCGATCACCGGCACCTCGCTCGCCCAGCGCGCCTCCGATCCTTGGGCGGCCGGGCACACCAGCCCGGCCTCCTGCTCGCTCGCGTGGAGCGCGGCCAGCAGCACGCCGGGCGAGGGCACCACGCGCCCGTCGAGCGCGAGCTCGCCGACCGCGACGAAATCGGCGAGGTGCTCGGCG
>CAMPIA010000177.1 GCA_946886175.1 uncultured Altererythrobacter sp. | reverse complement strand
GCTTGAGGCAGTACTTGCCGAAGTTCACCGTGCCCGCGATGTCGGTGATCATCGACTGGTGCGCACTGCGATTGCCGAAGTCGGCGCTCATCGCCTTACACAGCGCCTCGCCGTTGTCCTTGAGCAGCGCCATCGCCCGGCGGACGCGGTCGCGCCGCGCGTCGAGCCCCTCGGGCCGCGCGGCGGTGAAGGCGTCGCGCTGCTTCTTGAGCAGCGTTTCCATCGCGGATTTCCGGGGCTCGGCCATTGCTCTCTCCACTGGTTTCTCTTTGCCACCGATTGTTCATTACGCAGGCTGGCTTGGCAAGCGGATAGCGCTCGTGATTTGCCTTTGCCGCAGTGCAGCATTAGATGCGTCTTCAAGAAGCATTCCACCGAAAGGCATCCGTCATGGCCCATTTCTCCGCCAACGACCCCGTCGTCATCCTCTCCTACGCGCGCACCCCGATGGGCGGGATGCAGGGCGCGCTGGCCGAAGTCTCCGCGACCGATCTGGGCGCGACCGCGGTCAAGGCCTCGGTCGAGCGCGCGGGCGTTTCGGGCGACGATATCGAGCGCATCTATATGGGCTGCGTGCTCCCCGCCGGGCTCGGCCAGGCCCCCGCGCGCCAGGCGGCGATCAAGGCGGGCCTGCCCACGTCGGTTCAGGCGACCACGGTCAACAAGGTCTGCGGCAGCGGCATGCAGACGGTGATCATGGGCGCCGAAGCGCTCGCCTCGGGCACGATCGACCTCGTCGTGGCGGGCGGCATGGAGAGCATGACCAACGCCCCCTACCTGCTCAAGAAGCACCGCTCGGGCGCGCGCATCGGGCACGATACCGCCTACGACCACATGTTCCTCGACGGGCTGGAAGATGCCTACGAGGCGGGCCGCGCGATGGGCACGTTCGCGCAAGACACCGCCAACGAATACCAGATGACGCGCGAAGAGATGGACGACTACTCGATCGAGTCGCTGCGCCGCGCGAACGCCGCGATCGAAAGCGGCGCCTTCGCCGACGAGGTGGTGCCGGTCACCTTCACCACCCGCGCGGGCGATCAGGTCGTCGATACCGACGAACAGCCCGGCAAGGGCAAGCCCGACAAGATTCCGACACTCAAGCCCGCGTTCGCCAAGGACGGCACGATCACCGCTGCGACCTCGAGCTCGATCTCCGACGGCGCCGCCGCAGTCGTGCTGACGCGCGACAGCGTCGCCAGGGAGAAAGGCCTCACGCCGGTCGCGAAGATCGTCGCGATGGCCGCGCACGCGCAGGCGCCGTCGCAGTTCACGGTCGCCCCGATCGGCGCGATCGAGAAGGTCCTGGAAAAGGCCGGCTGGTCGGTCGACGACGTCGATCTGTGGGAAATAAACGAGGCTTTCGCCTGCGTCGCGATGTTCGCGATGCGCGACATCGGCATTTCGCACGATCGGATCAACGTCAACGGCGGCGGCACTGCGCTCGGCCACCCGATCGGCGCGAGCGGCACGCGCATCATCGTCACCCTCCTCAACGCGCTCAAGCGGCAGGGCAAGAAGCGCGGCGTCGCCTCGCTGTGCATCGGCGGCGGCGAAGCGACCGCGGTGGCGGTCGAACTCGCCTGAGCCGGGGACAGTCCCCCGACGAAGTTTGCCGCGCGCGTTCGTCTGGAGTATCATCGCCTTACCTCCACAATATAAGGAGTTCCGGGAGATGAAGAGACTTATTCCGATCGTGGCCGCCGCCATGCTGGCCGCCTGTTCGCAGTCGGCCGAGGAGACGCCCGCGCCGACCGAGACGGCCGATGCCGTAGCCGCGCCCGTCGACACCGTGGCGATCTCCCAGCTTGCCGGCCCCGAAGCCGCCGGGATGTACGAGGTGACCTGGGCCGACGGCACGATGACCACAACCACGATCAACGCCGACGGCACCTATGTCGACATGATGGATGGTCAGGAAACCGCGCGCGGCACCTGGGCGGTGAAAGAAGGCAAGAATTGCCTCACCCCCGAAGGCGGCACCGAACTGTGCTGGAGCGACGGCTCGCGGGAAGACGACGGCAGCTGGACCGCCACCGCCGAAGATGGAACCAAGGTCACCGTCAGGCGGGCGGAAACCCAAGCCGCTCCGCCGGTCTGACGCGGCGGCGCGGCAAGCGGGTCACGGTTCGCCCGCGCCCCACAGCCGCTCGGCGCGGACCCAGCCCACGCGGCCCTTCACGTCGAAACTGCACCAGCCCGCCTCGCACTCGCCGAGCGCGCCGACCACGCCCGGCTCGGCGTTCCATTTGAGGCGCGCGCTGTCCGCCGGGCCGTCGCGCATCGCGGCGAGCCCTTCGCCGATCACGATCGCGCCGCGGTCGGCGCTCAGCAGCCGGGCGACCACCCAGCCCTGCGCGCCGTCGGGATCCTGGATCAGCCGCCAGCCCTCGGCCACGCGCACGACTTTCACCGGCAGACCCTCGCGCTGATAGACCCAGTCGATCTGATAGGCCACGCTCGGCCCCACCCGCATGTTGAGCTTGGACGTGCCGATCGTCGCCCAATAAGGCACCTCGCGCTCCTGCGCGGACGCAGGCGTGGCGAAGGCGGCGAGCACGGCCAGAGCGGCGGCGAGGAAGAAGTTGCGCATTATCCGCCTCATAAGTCGCTCACCCCCTCTGCTTCAAGCCATCTCGCGCGGACGGCTTGACCGGGGGGCTCCGGCCGTCCTAGCGCGGGACATATGAAACAGGCGGGAGCGAACTCGAACCGGCGTGTGGCCGGCAAACCCCGCGTCATCGTGACGCGGCATCTGCTGCCTTCGATCGAGGCGCGGATGGAGGAGCTGTTCGACACCCGGCTCAACCGCGAGGACCGGCCGCTATCGCGCGACGAACTCGTCGCCGCGATGAACGACTGCGATGTGCTGGTGCCGACCGTAACCGACCGCATCGACGCCGAACTGATCGCGCAGGCAGGCGAGCGGCTCGGCCTCATCGCCAGCTTCGGCGCGGGCATCGACCATATCGACCTCGCCGCCGCCGCGGCGCGCAAGATCATGGTCACCAACACCCCGGGCGTGTTCACCGACGACACCGCCGACCTGACGATGGCGCTGATCATCGGCGTGCCGCGCCGCCTGCGCGAGGGCACCGCGCTGATCCGGCGCGAGCGCTGGACCGGCTGGGCACCCTCCACGATGCTCGGCCGCAAGCTGGGTGGCAAAATGCTCGGGATCGTCGGCATGGGCCGGATCGGCCAGGCGGTCGCCTTCCGCGCGCGCGCCTTCGGGCTCGAGATCCGCTACCACAACCGCCACCCGCTCCCGGCGGCGATCGAGAGCATGTTCGGCGCGCAATACGTCGAAAATCTCGACGAGCTCCTCGCCGAATCGGACATCGTCACCCTGCACTGCCCGGCAACCGAACAGACCCGCGGGCTGATCGACGCGCGGCGGATCGCACTGATGAAGCCGGGCGCGACGCTGGTGAACACCGCGCGGGCCGACCTGATCGATTACCCGGCGATGATAGACGCGCTGGAAAGCGGCCACCTCGGCGGCGCGGGTCTCGACGTGTTTCCCGAAGAACCCAAAGTCGATGCGCGGCTGGTCGCCCTGCCCAACGTCATCGCCCAGCCGCACATCGGCAGCGCCACGATCGAAGGCCGCGAAGCCTCGGGCGAGAAAGTGATCGCCAACATCCGCTTCTGGGCCGACGGCCACCGCCCGCCCGACCAGGTGCTCGAAGCGCTGGTTCCATAGCTGTCATCCCGGCGAAAGCCGGGATCGCTGGCCGCGCGTTCCGACCATTTGGCGAGCGATCCTGACTTTCGTCAGGATGACGGGATTTTGGTCAGTCCCCCGTCAAAATCCGGTCGACCAGCTGCTTCACGCTCGGGGTGAAGTTGTTCGAGTAGAACGGGTCCTGCTTGAAACGGTAGGCGGCGTGTCCGGCGAAGGCGAGGTTCTCGTCGACCGGGCCGCCGTGGGCGATGTCCTGCAGGGTCTTCTGGATGCAGAAGCTGCGCGG
>CAMPIA010000176.1 GCA_946886175.1 uncultured Altererythrobacter sp. | reverse complement strand
AGCAACTGGTCAACGACCGCATGTACCCGCTCACGCTCGACGGCCTCGACGACGCGATGCGCGAGTTGAGCCGCAAGCAGGGCTAGCCGCTTGAGGCACACCCGCTTCGAGGCGATCCGCCGCCGCCTCGAAGCGTTCGATCCGGGCGACGGCTGGCGGCTCTGGCTCTACGAATTCCTGCTGTTCGGGTTCAAGCAAGGCTGGGCCTGCCTGTTCGGCGCGCTGATGCTGGCGCTGCTGCTCGGCACGCACTTTCTCTATCCGGCCGACGCGCCGCTCGCGCGTTACGACTTCCTCACGCTCGCGGCGATCGCGATCCAGGCTGGAATGCTCGCGTTTCGGCTCGAAACCTGGGGCGAGGCGAAGGTTATCCTGATCTTCCACGTCGTCGGCACGGTGATGGAGCTGTTCAAGACCGCTGCCGGATCGTGGATATATCCCGAGGCGAGCCTGCTGCGGATCGCCGGCGTGCCGCTGTTTTCGGGCTTCATGTATGCGGCGGTCGGCAGCTATATCGCGCGCGTCTGGCGCATCTTCGACTTTCGCTACACCGCCTACCCGCCGCGCTGGGCGACGTGGCTCCTCGCGGCCGCGATCTACGTCAATTTCTTCGCGCACCACTGGACGGTCGACATCCGCTACCTGCTTTTCGCCGCGACTGCGCTGCTGTTCTGGCGCACGCGGGTTCATTTCCGCAACTGGCGCGCGCATCGCTGGATGCCGCTGTTGCTCGGCTTCTTCCTCGTCGCGCTGTTCATATGGATGGCGGAGAACATCGGCACGTTCGCCCGCGCTTGGTCTTACCCGGGGCAGGAGGACGGCTGGGAAATGGTCGGCCTCGCCAAGCTCGGGAGCTGGTATCTGCTGATGCTGATCAGCTTCGTGCTCGTCAGCCTGGTGCAGCCGATCCGTGCGCCCGATCCTCGCCCCGTTGAGTCGAAAGGGAAATCGGGGTAGATTGCGCGGTGGAGGAGAAGACGCGATGTACTCGATCCTGCTTCCCCTGGTCGCGACGGTCAGCCTCGCGCCCACCGCCGACACCGCTTCGGAGCCGCTGCCGCCTGCTTATCAGCCGTGCGCCGGAACCGTCCCGGTGTTCAACCCCGAAGGCTGCCCGCCGCCGGCGCTGGTGCTCGAGCCGGTGGAACCGCCGGGCGAAGCCCCGTGCCGCGACCGCATCCGTCAGGTGCGTGCGGCGAGCGGGCAGCCGCGCCTCGAAAAACTGCCGGCGAGCCCTGAGCATCCGCCCATGATTGCGGCGGTGGACAGGCGGATAGGCGGTTGCCCCGTGATGCAGATGCATCGCGACGCGGGCGACGTGCGCCCCTTGCCATCGCGGCCGCAGCACGGCGCGAGGCTGCTTCACAAGGCGGATTAGACCCCGCCCTAGCCCTTGCGGTCGAGTTCCTCGTCGAGCCGAAGGCTGCAACGCCAGAAGAAGAACGCGGGCACGAGGCCGAGGAAGGCCGCGCCGTAGAGCACATAGCGCACGCTCTCCTCGCCATAAGTCGGCGCGAGCGTATCGGACAGCATGCCGAAGAACAGCGGCCCCAGCCCGAGCCCGATCAGGTTCTGGAAGAACAGCATCGCCGCCGCCGCGATTGCCCGCGCACGCAGCGGCACGAGGCCCTGCGCCGCCGAATAGGTAGGGCCGTAGTAAAGCGAATTGCACAGCGTCGGCACGATCAGCAGCGCCAGCGCGACCTGCCAGGTGCTAGCCTGATAGGCGAGGAACGCGATCGGCGCGGCGACCGCCATGCCGATGGCGGGCGTCGTCAGCACATGGCGGCGATTGCGCGCGCCGAACCTGTCCGCGAGGTAGCCGCCGAGCCATGTTCCCAGGATGCCCGCCGCGCCATTGACCACCCCGAACCAGAAGCCGACCTCCCCGGGCGAAAGATCGTGCGTGCGCTGGAAGAAAATCGTGCTCCAGGTCACCTTGCCGTAGCCGAGGAAAGCGGCGGTCGAGCCGGCCGCGAGCAGGAGAACGAACGCGCGCGATCCCATCACCGTGCGCAAGGCTACGCCGGTGGACAGGGTCCCGCTCTGCCCGTGACCCTGCGCGGCGGAGCCGGGAATCTGCCGCGGGTCGCGCAAGAAGAAATAGACGACCATTGCCAGCGCGATGCCCGGCAGGCCCACGATCAGAAACGCCCTCCGCCATCCGAACAGGTCGGTGAGAAAGCCCCCGATCATCATGCCCAGCAGCGTCCCGATCGGGATGCCGAGCGCATAGAACGCCAGCGCCGAACTGCGCCGCTCGGGCGGAACCATGTCGCTGATCAGCGAATTCGCAGGCGGGGTGCACCCGGCTTCGCCCACCCCCACGCCGATCCGCGCAAGGAGAAGCTGCACGAAATTCTGCGCGAACCCGCACAAGGCGGTCATCACCGACCAGGTGGCGAGCGCGATCGCGATCAGCTTCGGGCGGATAGTGGTCGGCCGATCGGCATAGCGTGCGATCGGCAGGCCGAGCGCGGTGTAGAACAGCGCGAAGGCGAGGCCCGTCATCAGCCCGATCTGCGTGTCGCTGAGCCCCAGATCGAGCGCGATCGGCTCGGCGAGAATATTGACGATCTGCCGGTCGATGAAGTTGAAGATGTAGACGACCAGCAGGATCCAAAGCGTCGCGCGCACCGATCGCGGCGCCGTATCATTCTCCGCGGCTGTCGCCATTTTCGACCCTCTCTGGAAACGCGGGTATGCCCGTCGCGGGATCGAACCTTCCTTAGTATGCGGGCCGGGTCAAGCGTGGATCAGGAATATCGAAGAACCGGTGCGATTTCATCACGCCACTGCGCCTCGTCGGCTGCGGCCATGGAATCGAGGTCGCCGGGCTTGGCCCCGGCGTCGTCGACCCATTCGCGCAAGGCCGGGCCGCCGTTGATCACGTCGATCGCGAGGCGGTCGCGTTCGTATTCGTAAGGGAAGTCGCGCCACAGCGGGTAATCGGGATGGAGCCGCCGGATCGCCTTGAAGGCGAGCGCCTGGAGCCGCCAGGGGCGGAAGTGCTCATGCGCGTAGAACGGCCCTTCGGCGTGGATCATCAGTGCGCTGCACAGCGCCCCCGCGTGCTTGTGGAAGGTCGGCTCGAACCAGCATTCGCGCAAGGCGCAACCGGCGAGCCACTGGGGCGCGAGGCGTTCCATTTCGGCGCGCACCGCGGCTGCGTCGAGATCGGGCGCACCGAACAGCAATTCGAGCGGGCGGGTCGTGCCCCTCCCCTCGCTCAGCGCCGTCCCCTCGAGCATGACCGTGCCCGCATAGGCGCGCGCCATGTTGACGTTCGCGGCATTGGGGCTCGGGTTGATCCAGATGCGGCTCTCGGGCCAGCCGAAGCCGGGGCCTTCGCCGGGGCGCCAACCTTCCATCTCGACCACCCGATAGTCGACGTCGAGCCCGAAATGGTCGACGAACCAGTGCCCCATTTCGCCCAGGGTCAGTCCGTGGCGCATCGGCATCGGCGCGGCGCCGACGAAACTTTCCTGCCCGGGCACGAGCAGCGTCCCCTCGACCGGCCGGCCGGCCGGGTTGGGCCGATCGAGCACCCACACGCTCTTGCCGTGCTTCGAAGCCTCCTCCAGCAGGTAGAGCAGCGTGGTGACGAAGGTGTAGATGCGGCAGCCGAGATCCTGGAGGTCGAACAGGAACACGTCGGCGCTCGACATCATCTGCCCGGTCGGGCGGCGGACCTCGCCGTAGAGGCTGAATATCGGAATGCCGTAATGCGGATCGGTCTCGTCCGCAGTTTCGACCATATTGTCCTGCTTGTCGCCCTTCAATCCGTGCTGCGGACCGAACGCGCTGGTCACGTTCACGCCCGCCGCGATCAGCGCATCGAGGCTATGCGTCAGGTCCTCGGTGACCGAGGCGGGATGCGCGACGAGCGCCACCCGCCTGCCCTCGAGCGGCTTTCGCAAGGTCTGGTCGGCGAGCAGCCGGTCGATGCCGAATTTCATGCAGGTGCGGGTGCCGCAAGC
>CAMPIA010000175.1 GCA_946886175.1 uncultured Altererythrobacter sp. | reverse complement strand
TCCCTCTCCTCACCCGACCATGCCGACCTGGACGAACTCGACCGCCAGCAGCAGCGCGCACATGCCCACGAGCGAGGCGCAGCCGCCGGCGAACATCTTCATCCGCTTGCGCGACAGCTCCCGGCCCGCATCGGTCAGCATGTGCGAAATCGTGCCGATCACCGGCAGACCGAGCGAGCGCTCGAGCTTGGCCCCGGTGGCGAAAGTCGAGCGCACCTGGCTCAGCGCGAAGGCGGTGCCGACACCCGCGCCGATCCCCAGGATCAGCACCCCGATCAGCAGGATCGGGCGGTTGGGCGCGGCGGGCGCGCGCGGCGTCGTCGGCGGGTCGATGACCTCGAAACTGAACGAGCTGCGCTCGCTTTCCACCTGGCCGCGCAACTGCATTTCCTCGCGGTCCTGCAGCAGTTCGTCGTACTTGGTCTTGAGCACCTCGTAGTCGCGGCTGATGCGGTTGGCTTCGGCGGCGACCGCGGGTTCGTCGGCCTGGCTGGCCATCATCCCGGTGAGGTCGGCCTGGAGCGCGGCCTTGCGCGCCATCATCGCCTGGACGTTGGCGTCGCGCTCGGCGCGGATCGCGACCAGCGAAGTATAGGCCGGATTGGTGGAGCCGGAGGCGTTGGGGCCCTCGTTCGCCGCCTGTCGCTCGAGCAACTGGACCTGGCGCTGGAGCGCGGCAACGTCGGGGTGATTGTCGGTCAGCCCGCGCGCCTGCAATCCGGCGAGCTGCGAGCGCGCCTGCATCAGCGCGCCGCGCGCGCCGCCGCCTTCGCCCGGCGTCACCACCGTGCGGGGGGTGCCCGCGATCTGTCCGTTGACCGCCGCGAGCGCGCTTTGCGCCGCGGCAAGGTCGGCGTCGATCCCGCGCATTTCGGCGCGCAACTGCTGGAGCCGGGCGGAAAGCGTCGCCGTGCCGCCGATCAGCTCGGGATACTCGGCCTCGAACGCCAGCCGGCGCTGTTCGGCCGCCTCGAGCTCGCGCTTGCGATCCTCGAGCTGCTGGTCGAGGAACACGAGCGTCTCGGCCACTTCGCCGCGGCTGCCGGCGATGTTCTCCTCGCGGAAGATGTCGATCATCTTCTGCACCACGTCCTGCGCGAGCGCGGCGTTCTCGGCGTCCGACAGGCTCGACTTGCCGATCTGCGCGGTGATTTCGATCAGGTTGTCTTCGGTGCTGACGACCTTGACCTTTTCATTGAGGCTGGCGACCGCGCGCTCCATCTGGCCGGGCGAGGTCACGCCCTCGCCGAGCTTGGTCGAGCGGACAACTTTCGCCAGGTTGACCGAGCTCGCCAGCGTCTTGCGCACGCGCTCGATCTCGTCCTGCCCCCCGCTCGCGATTTCGAGCTGCTTCGACAGCACGTCGTCGAGCTGGACGAACACGCGCGCCTTCGATTCGTAGGTGTTGGGGATCATCGCCACCGCGAGCCAGCCCGCGATGCACACGCCCCACGCGACCGCGAGCACCAGCCAGCGCCGGTGCCACGCCGAATGCAGCGCCGCCTGCAGTTCCTCGAAGACCTCGTTCATGCCTGTCTGGCCTTCCTCAGAACATGCTCTCGGGGATGATGATCACGTCGCCCGGCTCCAGCATCACGTTGGCCTTGCTGTCGCCGTCCTTGAGCAGGTCGCCCAGTCGCAGCGAATATTCGCGCTGGCGCCCGGCCTGCTTGTCGAAGCGGATCAGCTTCGCGCGATTGCCCGCGGCGAACTCGCTCAGGCCGCCGACCGCGATCATCGCGTCGAGCACGGTCATGTTCGCGCGATAGGGGATCGAGGCCGGCTGCTCGGTCGCGCCGACGATCCGGATCTGCTGGCTGAAGGTGCCCGCGAAGCCGGTGACGATCACCGAGACCAGCGGCTCCTCGATATATTGCGAGAGCTGCAGGCGAATGTCTTCGGCCAGCATCGCCGGGGTCTTGCCCACCGCGGGCATGTCGGCGACCAGCGGAGTGGTGATCCGGCCGTCGGGGCGTACCTGGATCTTCTCCGCGCCGAGCTCGGGATTGCGCCAGACGTGGATCGTCAGCTCGTCGAGCGGCCCGATCACATATTCCTCGCCCGGCCCCTCCTGCATCGCGACGAAGGACGCCGGCGGTAGCTGGGCGCCCCCGCCGCTCGCGCAGCCCGCAAGGGGAAGCGCCGTCAGCGCCAGCGCGGCGGATGCGAGGGAAAGTCGGGCGATGGGCATCGATGCACGTCCTTGCCGGTTACTCGGGCCTGTCGAGCGGGCACGCCACACGGCCGGGAGGGGCCCGCCCGCCTTCCGCACCCGCGGTTCACAGGCGCACTTCCTCGCCGAAAAGGGTGAACATACTGTTAGCCTTTGCCGCCTGATCGCGCGTGGTCCCGCGCTGGGACGGCCAGTGGCCAAAGGTTAACGGAGCCGCAGGGTCAGACGAGCATCTGCCGCGCCGCGCCGTGGCCGAGGAAATCGGCGGGCGAGGCGCTCGCTCCGTAAGCCCCGGCGCAGAACACCGCGACCAGATCGCCAACCTCCGCGCGCGGCAGGTGCGCCTGGTCGGCGAGCCGGTCGAGCGGGGTGCACAGGCAGCCGACGACGCTGGCCTCTTCCTCGGGCGCGGCATCGAAACGGGTGGCGATCGCCAGCGGATAATTGCGCCGCACCACGGTGCCGAAATTGCCCGAGGCAGCGAGCTGGTGGTGCAGGCCCCCGTCGGTGATCAGGAAGGTGTGCCCGTGGCTCTGCTTGCGGTCGACGATCCGAGTCAGATAGATCCCGGCCTCGCCGGTGAGATAGCGGCCCAGCTCGACGCACAGCTCGGTCTCGACGAGGCTCGCGGGAAGGTCCGCGAACCGTTCCTCGAGCGCCGCGCCGATCGCGGCGATATCGAGCGGCGCGTCGCCGTTGAAGTAAGGTATGCCGAAACCGCCGCCCATGTTGAGCTTGGGCAGCGGCACGCCGATCGCGCCCGCGAGCCGGTCGGCCAGCGCCAGCACGTTGGCCTGGGTTTCGGCGATCGCCACCGCGTCGAGCGCCTGGCTCCCGGAGAAGATATGCAGCCCGCACCACTCCGCTCCGGCCGCGATGACTTCACGCCCCAGCGCAGGCACGCGCTCCTCGTCGATCCCGAACTGCTTGGCCCCGCCGCCCATCTTCATGCCCGAACCGCGCAGTTCGAACGAGGGGTTGACCCGGATCGCGAACCTGGGGCGGACACCGAGCCGGTCGCCGATCGCGAGCGCCCTTCGCGCTTCTCCCTCCGATTCGAGGTTGATCGTGCAACCTTCTGAAATCGCGGCCTCGAGCTCGTCGTCGCGCTTGCCCGGACCGGCGAAGCTGACCAGCCTCGCGTCGATCCCCGCGGCGCGGACCATCGCCAGCTCGCCCGCCGACGCGACATCGAACCCGTCGACCAGCCCGGCCATCTCTTCGAGCACCGGGCGGTAGGGATTGGCCTTGATGGCGAAATGGATTTTCAGCCGCGCGGGCATTGCCTCGCGCAGCGCCGCGATCCGGGCGCGCAGCAGGTCGCGCGAATAGACGAACAGCGGCGTGCCGCCGGCTTCGGCCACGAGCTCGCTCGCCGTGCGACCGCCGACCGCGAGCTCGCCCTCGAGCGCCGCGTAGCCCGCGGGAATTGGTCCGAGCGGCTTCATGCCGCCAGCTCGCGCGCGATCGCGGCACGGTCGAGCTTGCCGTTCGGATTGACCGGCAGCGTCTCGCGCCAGTGGATCACCTGCGGTTGCATGAAATTGGGCAGGTCCTTCGCCAGCGCCGTGCGCAACGCGTCCGCTCCATCTGCCACCCCCGCCGCCGGTCGCGCGATCAGGTGCACCGCCTGGCCCAGCCGCTCGTCGGGCACCCCGACCGCAACCGCCTCCGCCACGAGGCCCGTCGCCACCGCCGCATCCTCGATTTCCTGCGGGCTGATGCGATTACCCGCGCTCTTGATCATCGCATCGCGCCGCCCGACGAAGTAGAGCAAGCCCGCCTCGTCGCGCCGCACCCGGTCGCCCGACCATACCGCC
>CAMPIA010000174.1 GCA_946886175.1 uncultured Altererythrobacter sp. | reverse complement strand
TGTGCTCGCGCATCATGTTGACCATCATGTTCATCGCCTCGACCCCGTCGAGCGCCGAACGGCCCTGTTCGGGCGCTCCGGCGGCGTGCGCGGACTGGCCGCGGAAGCGGAACTTGGCCGAGCGGTTGGCAAGGCTGGTCTGCGCCGCGGCGCTGTTCTCGTCGTCGGCATGCCAGTGGAGCGCCACGTCGACATCGTCGAACAGCCCGGCGCGGGTCATATAGACCTTGCCCGATCCGCCCTCTTCGGCCGGCGTTCCGTAGAAGCGGATGCGGCCCGGCGTTCCGGTCGCCTCGAGCCATTGCTTGACCGCGATCGCCGCGGTGAGCGAGCCGGCGCCGAACAGGTTATGACCGCAGGCGTGGGCGGCGTGCTTGCCTGCGATCTCCTCGCGCGTGGCCGAAGCGGACTGGCTGAGCCCCGGCAGCGCATCGAATTCGCCGAGGATCGCGATGACCGGGCCCTCGCTGCCGTATTCGGCGATGAAGGCAGTGGGGATTTCGGCCACGCCCTCCTCCACCGTGAAGCCGTTCGCGGCGAGCTCGGACTGGAGCAGGTCGCTCGACTTCGTCTCCTGATAGCCGAGCTCGGCCCAGTCCCAGATCTGGCGCGCCACCCGCGCGGTGCGATCGTATTGCGCATCGACCGCGCCGACGGCGTCGAATTCCTCGGCCATGGCGGGCGGTGCGAGCAGCGCGGCAGCCGCCGCAAGCGCGAAAACGGTTCTTCTCATCGATCTCTCCCTCATTTTGCGGGCAGCCTAGGTCCGTTGCGGCGATTTGGAAACGCACGCGGCTCGACAGTCCCCGAACCGCATGGCAGATCGCGAACGATGGACCTCGGCCTCGTCTTCAAGCTCGGCGGCTCGCTGCTCGCGATCTGCGCGCTCGCGGCCGTCGCGTGGAAGCTCGGCCTCGGCGGCGACTTGCGCATCCGCGACGACGCACATGCGCGCGAGCTGGCCGAGGAGGCCGAATCCGGGTTCGAGGCGGCGGATGTCGCCATCGATCGCGCCGGGCACGCCGCCCTGCTGCGCGATGCCGACGGACGTGTGATGCTGCTGCGCCGCCACGGTGCGCACTTCGCCGCGCGCATGCTGACCGGCCACGCGCACGTCCGGCTCGATCGCCACGCGCTCGTCGTAGGCACCGGCGAGCGGCGCTTCGGCGAGGTGACGCTCGACCTCGGCGGTCAGGCGCAGTATTGGGCGGCAAGCCTCAGGAGGCTTTGAGGACCGCGCCATGCCCGATTTCTCGCCCGTCGATTACGCCGTCCCCGGCTTCGTCCTGCTCGTGCTGGCGGAGATGCTGTGGGCGTGGAAGCGCCGGCCCGAGGCTTACGAAGCGCGCGACACGCTCACCAGCCTCGCGTTCGGGCTCGGCAGCACGGTGGCGGGCCTGGTGCTCGGCGGCTTCGCGCTGCTCGTGTTCCTCGCGGCCTACGAATATCGCCTGTTCGACATCGGCTGGGCCTGGTGGGCGTGGCCGGTGTGCTTCGTGCTCGACGATCTCGCCTATTACTGGATTCACCGCGCCGGGCACCGGGTGCGCTGGTTCTGGGCCAGCCACGTCAACCACCATTCGAGCCAGCACTACAACCTCAGCACCGCGCTGCGCCAGACCTGGACCGGCGCGTTCACATTGGGCTTCGCGTTCAAGCTGCCGCTGGTGCTGCTCGGCTTCCACCCGGTGATGATCGCGGTGGTCGGCGGGTTCAACCTGATCTACCAGTTCTGGATCCACACCGAGGTGATCGGCAAGATGCCGCGCTGGTTCGAAGCGGTGATGAACACGCCGAGCCACCACCGCGTCCACCACGCGACCAATCCGCGCTATCTCGACCGCAACTACGCCGGCGTGTTCATCGTCTGGGACCGGATGTTCGGCACCTTCGAGGAGGAGCGGCCCGACGAAGAGCGCATCCGCTACGGCATCGTCAAACAGCTCGGCAGCTTCAACTTGCTGCACTCCGTATTCCACGAATGGATCGGCATGGTGCGCGACATCTGGCGCGCGCCGTGGCGGCACAAGCTGTCGTATCTGCTGCGCGAGCCCGGCTGGACCCACGACGGCAGCCGCGAGACCTCCGACATGATCCGTTCCCGCTGGCGCGAACGGCATGGCGGGCAAAAGGTCGCAAACGAAAACCCGATTGCCGGCGACGCCGAGGCTGCGTAACCTCACTCCCGGGGAGGGGAGAGGTATGGCAGAATTCGACGTGATCGTGATCGGCGGCGGCAGCGCGGGAAGCGCGGTCGCCGGGCGGCTGGCGGAGGACGGGCGGCGGCGCGTGTGCCTGCTCGAAGCCGGGGGGACCAACGACAACTTCCGCGTCAAGACGCCGGGCATGATGCCGTTCATTCCCAAGGCTTCGAACTATCAGTACGAGACGGTGCCGCAGAAGGGGCTCAACGGCCGCACCGGTTACCAGCCGCGCGGACGCGGGCTCGGCGGGTCGAGCGCGATCAACGCGATGATCTACATCCGCGGCAATCGCTGGGACTACGACAACTGGGCCGCGCTCGGCTGCACCGGCTGGAGCTACGACGAGGTCCTGCCCTTCTTCAAACGCGCCGAGGACAACGAGCGCGGGGCGAGCGAATACCATGGCGGCGGCGGTCCGCTGGGCGTGTGCGATCAGCGCTGGCCCAACCCCGGCAGCCGCATGTTCGTCGACAGCGCGGCCGCGTTGCAGCTCGCGCGCAACGAGGATTTCAATGGCGCCCGTCAGGAAGGCTTCGGGCTCTATCAGGTGACTCAGAAGGGCGGCGAGCGCTGGTCCGCCGCGCGCGCCTATGTCGAGCCGCTGCGCGGGCGCGACAATCTCGCGGTCATGACCGGTGCGCTGGTCGAGAAGCTGACGATCGAGGACGGCCGGGTGACCGGGGTCGCGGTCCGGCGCGGCAGCCGGCGCGAGACGCTGCGCGCGCGCGGCGGCGTGGTGCTGTCGGCCGGCGCGTTCAACAGCCCGCAGATCCTGATGCTCTCGGGCATCGGTCCGGGCGAACACTTGTGCGAGCGGGGGATCGAGGTCGCGCTCGACCGGGCCGCGGTCGGCAGCGAGCTGCAGGACCACATCGACTACGTCTCGAGCTGGCAGACCGAGAGCAAGGACCTGATCGGCGACAGTCTCGCGGGCACCTGGCGTATGCTCAAGGCGATCGTCGAGCACCGGCGCAAGCGCACCGGCGCGATGACGACGCCCTATGCCGAGGCGGGCGGCTTCTGGCGGGTCATGCCCGATGCGCCGGCGCCCGACGTCCAGTGGCACTTCGTCCCCGCGATGCTCGAGGATCACGGACGGACCAAGGTGAAGGGCCACGGCTTCTCGCTCCACGCCTGCGTGCTGCGGCCCGAGAGCCGCGGCACCGTGCGTCTCGCCTCGGCCGACGCGGCGGCCGCGCCGGTGATCGACCCCAACTTCCTTTCCGACGAACGCGATATGGCCGTGCTGCGCGCAGGCGTGCGGCTGTCGCACCGGATCGTCGACGCTCCGCCGATCAGCGACTACCGCCCGCAAGACCGCTACCCGATCGACCTTGCCGACGATTCCGCGCTCGATCAGCTCATCCGCGACCGCGCCGACACCGTCTATCACCCGGTCGGCACCTGCCGCATGGGCGCGGATGCCGAGGCGGTGGTCGATCCGACGCTCAAGGCCAACGGCGTGGAGGGCCTGTGGGTCGCCGACGCCTCGATCATGCCGCGCCTCGTCAGCGGCAACACGAACGCCCCGAGCATCATGATCGGCGAGCGGTGCGCGGATTTTGTGCGAGATAGTCTGCGGTAGACCGGGAACGGGGGAGTTTTTTGTTCCGCACGCGCATCCTCGCGGCTGTGCCTCCCTTCGGTCGGCCTCTTCGGCTGGCGGGCAAGCCAGCCGCTCAGGACATGCTTGCGGTCCGCTGGTCGCGGACCGGATCATCATGGGACGGAGATGGCCGGGAAAGATCCGGGCTGCGACCAGCAGCCCGCAAGCGCGACCGCGCGCCCGCAGCGACCGAAG
>CAMPIA010000173.1 GCA_946886175.1 uncultured Altererythrobacter sp. | reverse complement strand
TCGTAGCCGTGCGGCAGCAGCAGCACGAGGCCGTTGGCGCGCAGCCACTTGGCCTCGCCCGCGGCGATGTACTGGTCGATCACGATCTGCGCGCCGTTGGCGAAGTCGCCGAACTGCGCCTCCCACAGCACCAGCGTCTTGGGATCGGCCATCGCGAAACCGTATTCGAAGCCGAGCACGCCGTATTCGGAGAGCGGGCTGTCGTAGACCTCGAACTTGCCGTGCGGCAACTGGGTCAGCGGGATGTACTTGCGCTCGTCGGTCTGGTCGATCCACGCCGCGTGGCGCTGGCTGAAGGTGCCGCGGCCCGAATCCTGGCCCGACAGGCGCACGCCGAACCCCTCGGTCACCAGACTGCCGAACGCGAGCGCCTCGGCGGTCGCCCAGTCGAAGCCTTCGCCGCTGTCGAACATCGTCCGCTTGGCGTCGAGCACGCGGCCCAGCGTCTTGTGGATCGTCAGGTCTTCGGGGACGGTGGTGAGCGTGCGGCCGAGGCTGTCGAACAGCTTTTCCGACACCGCGGTCTCGACGTTGCGGCGCGCGCTCTCGGGGTCGGCGGGCTTGTTGAGCCCCGCCCAGCGGCCGCCGAACCAGTCGGCTTCGTTGGGCTTGTAGCTCTTGGCCGCTTCGAACTCGCCTTCGAGCACCTCGACGAATTCCGAGCACAGTTTGTCGCGCTCGTTCTCGTCGATCACCCCCTGCTCGACCAGACGCGCGGCGTAGATCTCGCTGACCTTGGGATGGGCCCGGATCGCGTCGTACATCAGCGGCTGGGTGAACTTGGGTTCGTCGCCTTCGTTGTGGCCGAAGCGGCGGTAGCACCACATGTCGATCACGATGTCGCGGCCGAACTTCTGCCGGTATTCCATCGCCAGCTTGCAGGCGAAGGTCACCGCTTCGGGATCGTCGCCGTTGACGTGCAGGATCGGCGCCGACACGCCCTTTGCCACGTCAGAGGGGTAGGGGGATGATCTGGCGAACTGCGGACTCGTCGTGAAACCGATCTGGTTATTGATGACGAAATGGATGCAGCCGCCGGTGTTGTAGCCGCGCACGCCCGAAAAGCCGAAGCATTCCCACACGATGCCCTGGCCCGCGAAGGCGGCGTCGCCGTGGATCAACACCGGCAGCACCTGCTCGTGCTTCTTCAGGTCGTCGCGGATCGCCTGCTGCGCGCGGGCTTTGCCGAGCACCACGGGATCGACCGCCTCGAGATGGCTCGGGTTGGGGACGAGGCTCATGTGCACGTCGATCCCGTCGAACTCGCGGTCGGTGCTGGTGCCGAGGTGATACTTCACATCGCCCGAGCCGCCGACGTCCTCGGGATTGGCGCTGCCGCCCGAGAATTCGTGGAAGATCACCTTGTAGGGCTTGCCCATGACGTTCGCGAGCACGTTCAGCCGGCCGCGGTGCGCCATGCCGTAGATGATCTCGCGCACGCCCGACTGGCCGCCGTACTTGATCACCGCCTCGAGCGCGGGGATCATCGATTCGCCGCCGTCGAGCCCGAAGCGCTTGGTGCCGACGTACTTCTTGGCGAGGAACGCCTCGTATTGCTCGCCGCGGATCACCGCGGCCAGGATCGCGCGCTTGCCCTCGGGCGTGAACTGGATGACGTCTTCGGGGCCCTCGAACTTCTCCTGCAGGAAGCGCCGCTCTTCGACATCGGCGATGTGCATGTATTCGAGGCCGACTTTGCCGCAGTAGTTGGCGCGCAGAATCTCGGCGAGCTCGCCGACCTTGAGCCAGTCGGAGCCCATCAGGCCTCCGACATAGACTTCCTTGTCCTCCTGCGCCGCGAACCCGTGCGATTCGAGCCGCAGGTCCTCGGGCAGCTCGCGGTCGCTCAGGTCCAGCGGATCGAGGTCCGCCGCCAGATGCCCGCGCACGCGGTAAAGCCGGATGAGCAGCATCGCGCGGATCGAATCCGCCGCCGCTTCCTCGATCGCGCGAGGATCGGTGGGCTTGCCCGCCTTCTCCGCCGCGGCTTTGACCGCGACCTTCATCGTCGTCGGATCGAGCGCCTGCGTCCAGTCGCTCTCGGAATCGATCCCGGTCAGCGGCCAGTGCGGATTGTCCCAGCTCGGCCCCGGCTGCGGCCCGCCCTGATCGGACAGTTCCGGAAGGAAATCGTGGCTCTCGTTACCCATCCGGGTCACCTCTCGCGCCGACGGTGTGCCGGCAAAAAACCAATGTCCGAGCGGCGCGGATGCTCCCGGGGAGGTGGGCGATCCGCGCTTCGCGTCAGGCGAGTTCCTTCAGCATCGCGTCGAGCGTGGTGCCGAGTTCGCTGGGCGAGGGGGAAACGCGGATGCCCGCTTTCTCCATCGCGGCGATCTTGTCGTCGGCGCCGCCCTGGCCGCCCGAGACGATCGCGCCGGCGTGGCCCATGCGGCGGCCCGGAGGCGCGGTGCGGCCGGCGATGAAGCCGACCATCGGCTTGCGGCGGCCCTTCTTCGCCTGGTGCGCGATGAACTCGGCCGCTTCCTCCTCGGCGCTGCCGCCGATCTCGCCGATCATGATGATCGACTTGGTCGCGTCGTCCTCGAGGAACAGCTCGAGCACGTCGATGAAGTTGGTGCCGTTGACCGGATCGCCGCCGATGCCGACCGCGGTGGTCTGGCCGAGACCGACCTGCGTGGTCTGGTGCACCGCCTCGTAAGTCAGCGTGCCCGAGCGGCTGACCACGCCGACCGAACCCTTCTTGAAGATCGAGCCCGGCATGATGCCGATCTTGCACTCGCCGGGCGTCAGCACGCCGGGGCAGTTCGGCCCGATCAGGCGGCTCTTGCTGCCGTCGAGCGCGCGCTTGACCTTGACCATGTCGAGCACCGGAATGCCCTCGGTGATCGCAACGATCAGCTCGATCTCGGCGTCGATCGCCTCGAGGATCGAGTCCGCAGCGAACGGCGGCGGCACGTAGATGCAGCTCGCGGTCGCGCCGGTGGCCTTCTTCGCTTCGGCGACGGTGTTGTAGACCGGCAGCCCGATATGCTCGGTCCCGCCTTTGCCCGGCGTCACGCCCGCCACCATTTGCGTCCCGTAATCGAGCGCCTGCTGGGTGTGGAACGTGCCGGTGTCGCCCGTCATGCCCTGGGTGATGACCTTGGTGTTCTTGTCTACGAGGATGCTCATTCAGCTAGCTCCGTCAAATTCCGCTGGTTCCGCGTGTTTGCCAGATTGGCGCAACGCGATGAGATTATAGGCACCTAGTGCTGTGGCTGCGCCGATTCCAATCAGGCCAAACAGTGCGGTGAAAACGACGACGGCCCCAATTGGGCGGCCCCACGCCAAAATTGCGATAGGAACGGTGGCAACCAAAAGAACGAGCCCTGATATCAGGAGCCACTCTGCAGCCAGATACCTATGATGCGCCGATACCGCCATTAGCCCAACGAGTTATCGATGCCCTTGCACGCCACCAGCAGTTCCTTGACTGCGTCGACGCTGACCTGGAAGCCCTTCTTGGCCTCCTCATCGAGTTCGATCTCGACCACGCGCTCGACGCCGCCCGCGCCGATCACGATCGGGACACCGACATAGAGGCCGTCGACGCCGTACTGGCCGGTCAGGTGCGCGGCGCAGGGAAGGACGCGCTTCTTGTCCTTGAGGAAGCTCTCGGCCATCTGGATCGCGGCGGTCGCGGGCGCATAATACGCGCTGCCGTTGCCGAGCAGCTGGACGATCTCGCCGCCGCCGCTGCGGGTGCGCTGCACGATGGCGTCCATCTTCTCCTGCGTCGACCAGCCCATTTTGATGAGGTCGGGCACGGGAATGCCTGCGACGGTCGAGTATTCGAGGATCGGCACCATCGTGTCGCCGTGGCCGCCGAGCACGAAGGCGGTGACGTCTTCCATGCTCACGCCGAATTCCTCGGCGAGGAAGTGGCGGAAGCGCGCGCTGTCGAGCACGCCCGCCATGCCCACCACCATGTTGTGCGGCAGGCCGGAGAATTCGCGCAGCGCCCAGACCATCGCGTCGAGCGGGTTGGTGATGCAGATCACGAAGGCG
>CAMPIA010000172.1 GCA_946886175.1 uncultured Altererythrobacter sp. | reverse complement strand
ATGACGAAGTTGGGCGGATGGTGCCGGCTAGAGGATTCGAACCCCTGGCCCCCTGATTACAAATCAGGTGCTCTACCAACTGAGCTAAGCCGGCTTTCCCCGCGGCCTTTGCTTCAAAGCGCGCCGAAGGTCCAGCCCTCGGTACGCGCGATCTCCGGGGTGAGGCCGCGCGGGTTCCAGCGCGCCGGATCGTCCGCGACTTTGCGCAGCCAAGCGGCGGCGAGCAGCGCATCGCTCGCGTGGTCGTCTATCGGGCCCATGCGTCCGATCGTGGGCGAGCGGAGGACAGCCAGTGCTTGGTCGAGGTCGTCCCAGGTCCGCATCTCTGCTCGCGCTGCGCCCGGCTTCGCGCGCGGCGAGGCTGGTATAGATTTCGACCAGCACCGAGCCGCGCGCGGGCAGCGGGTCGACCGGCCAGACCGGCAGGTGCCCGCGCAAACGGTGCAGCACCCGCATGCCGGTCAGGCTCGACTTGCCAACTTGCGCCGCGCCGATCAGATTGAAGTTCGAGTAAGGTTTACATCCCTGCGCCGCCTGCGCGTGTTCGGTCGCGCGGAAGCGCCCGCGGCCATGTGCCGCGCCGTCGCAGCGGAAATGCGCGCCTTCGCGCCCGCCGTGGCGGCGGAAGTATGGGGCGAACGCAGGATGATCGACGAAGCTCGTGGCGCTCAGGTGCGGATCGCCGAGACAAACTTCGTTGATCAGCTTCCAGAGCGCGCGGGCGTCTTCGGGGCCCTCCGCGACCTCGGGAAAGAACGCGCCGCAATCCGCGAATGGCAGCGAGATGCCGAGATCGAGCCCGACGAGCGTATCGCAGGGCAAGTCGTCGCGCAGCAGTGCGAGCACGTCCTCGCGCGACCAGCCCCGGCCGCGATCGACCAGCACCGGCGCTCCGCCCGCGGCGTCTGCCAGCGCCAGCGCGATCCCCTTGTGCCGCTCCCCCGCCGCACCCGACCAGTCGATTGCGAGGAATTGCTGGAAGCGTCCTTCGAGATGCCCTCTGACTGCGTCATCGGGCTCCTCAGGATGAGCGGATGTCATTCATCCTCCGCTCGTCCTGAGGAGCGAGGACGCACGTCCGAGCGTCTCGAAGGGTCGCGCCGTAGCTTGTCCCAGTATTCCATCCGCTTGCGCACCTCGCGCTCGAAGCCGCGTTCGACCGGGGTGTAATATTCCTGCGGCTCCATCCCGTCGGGCCAGTAATCCGCGCCCGAGAAGCCGCCCTCGGCGTCGTGGTCGTAGGCGTAGCCTTTGCCGTAGCCGATGTCCTTCATCAGCTTGGTCGGCGCGTTGAGGATGTTCTGCGGCGGCATCAGGCTGCCGGTCTCCTTCGCGCTGCGCCAAGCGGCCTTCTGCGCCTTGTAGGCGGCGTTGCTCTTCGGCGCGGTCGCGCAGTAGAGGCACGCCTGGACGATCGCGAGTTCGCCCTCCGGGCTGCCGAGAAAGTCGTAGGCGTCCTTCGCGGCGAGGCACTGGACAAGCGCCTGCGGATCGGCGAGGCCGATGTCCTCCACCGCCGCGCGCACCAGCCGTCGCAGCACGAACAGCGGCTCTTCGCCCGCCACCAGCATCCGCGCCATGTAATAGAGCGCCGCCTGCGGGTCCGACCCGCGCAACGCTTTGTGCCACGCGGAAATCAGGTTGTAGTGCCCCTCGCGGTCCTTGTCGTAAACCGCGACGCGGCGCTGGAGGAAGCTGCCGAGCTCGGCCGGGCCCAGCGGCTGTTCGATCTTCGCGGCGTAAAGCGTCTCCGCCTGATTGAGCAGGAAGCGCCCGTCGCCATCGGCGCTCGCGATCAGCGCGGCGCGCGCCTCGGCGGTGAGGGGCAGGGGGCCTTCGAGCGCCTCGGCCTTCTCGATCAGCCTGCCGAGCGCGGCGGCATCGAGCCGGTGGAGGATCAGCACTTGCGCACGGCTGAGCAGCGCGGCGTTGAGCTCGAAGCTCGGGTTCTCGGTCGTCGCGCCGATCAGCGTCACCGTCCCGCGCTCCACGAACGGCAGGAAGCCGTCCTGCTGGGCGCGGTTGAAGCGGTGGATCTCGTCCACGAACAGCAGCGTGCGCTGACCGGCCTCGGCCGCCCTGTCGGCTTCGGCGAACGCCTTCTTGAGATCGGCGACGCCCGAAAACACCGCGCTGATCGCGACGAAGCGCATTCCCACCGCATCGGCGAGCAGGCGCGCGATGCTGGTCTTGCCGGTGCCGGGCGGGCCCCACAGGATCATGCTCGAGAGCTTGCCCGCCGCGACCATCCGCCCGATCGCGCCCTCGGGGCCGGTCAGATGTTCCTGCCCGACGACCTCGTCGAGCGCCTGGGGGCGCAGCCGGTCGGCGAGCGGCGCGTCGGCGCGCGGCTCGGACGGGTCGGAGCGTGCGGGAATCGTGTCGGGGAAGAGATCGGCCATCGCTTGGGCTAAATAGGAAATCGCGACCGCTGCTGCGAGGCCTCTTGAAATTCGATAGGTCCAAGATATATCGTGAGGCATCGAAAGAAAGGATCTTTGCTATGCGACACGACTGCAACGACTATCGCGACGCCCGCCGGGCGTGGAAGCGCGCCGGCCGGCAATGGGGCGCCGCGTTCGGAGCCGAGGGGCCGTTCGGCGCCGACGGTCCGTTTGGCGCCAAGGGCCCGTTCGGCCCGGGCGGCCCCTTCGGCGACGGCGGCGGGCGCGGCCATCGGCGCGGGCGCATGTTCGGGCACGGCGAGCTGCGGCTTGCATTGCTCAAGCTGCTCGCCGACGCGCCGCGCCACGGCTACGAACTGATCAAGGCGATCGAAGAGCTGACCGGCGGCGACTACGCCCCGAGTCCGGGCGCGGTCTATCCCACGCTGCAACTGCTCGCCGACGAGGGGCTGATCGAGGAGCAGGGCGACGACACCCCGCGCAAGGCCTTCGCCGCGACCGAGGCGGGCCGCGCCGAACTGGCCGACAAGGCCGAAGAGGTCGAGGCGCTGTTCGAGCGCCTCACCGCGCACGCCGAACGCGAGCAACGCGGCCGCTCGCCGCACCTGTTCCGCGCGATGGGCAATCTCGCCAACGTGCTCAAGCACCGCGCGCGTTCGGGCAAGCTCGACCAGGAAGCGGTCGAACAGATCGTCGACATGATCGACGAGATGGCCAAGCGGATCGAGCGCCTGTGAGCGCGGCCGCCGGTATCGCCTCGGTGCCGACCGGGAACGGCGCGCGCTACCTCCAGCAGTTGTGCAAGCACTGGTCGCACAATCTCGCGGTCGAGTATTCGAAGAAGCAGGGAAGGGTGACCTTCCCCGCCGAGGGGCGCAGCGGCAACTGGGCGGGCGATGCCATGCTCTCGCTCGAGGCCGGCCCCGACACGCTCGAATGCCGGATCGACGCGAGCGAACCGGGTCAGCTGGAGGTGCTCAAAGGTGTGGTTGCGGAGCATCTCGACCGCTTCGCATTCCGCGAGGCGCCGCTCGCGTTCGACTGGCGCGACGCCTGACCCGGCTGGCGCCCCGGCGGCGGGAATGGTAGTCTCGCCGCCGGGTCGGCTGGAGAGGGGTTCGAACGATGGTGGACGTTGCCAACAAGACGCCGTGGCACCTTTGGCTGGTCGGCGTGCTGTCGCTGCTGTGGAATGCCTTCGGCTGTTATATCTATGCGATGACCATGATGCGCGATCCCGCGCTGATGGCGCAGGCCCCGCCCGAAATGCGCGCGGCGATCGAATCGGCGCCGGCCTGGGCGAACGCGTTCTGGGCGCTCGGCGTATGGGGCGCGCTGCTCGGCTCGATCCTCCTGCTCCTGCGCCGCGCCTGGGCGGTTCCGGCGTTCATCGTCTCGCTGATCGGCCTCGCCGGCACCGCGATCTGGGAAGCGCGCGCAAGCGTGCCCATGAACGTGCCGCAGACGGCGATGATCTGGGCGGTCGCGCTGTTCCTGCTGTGGTACGCCTGGACCATGCGCAAGCGCTGCGTGCTGTGCTGAGGTAGGGTCAAAACCTAATCAGGTCGCGGATCAACCGCCCTCGGGCGGCGGGCGGCTTTTGGCGCCATGCGGCGTCGCGCGTCGGTCACGATGGATTAC
>CAMPIA010000171.1 GCA_946886175.1 uncultured Altererythrobacter sp. | reverse complement strand
GCGGCGGCTGGGGCGGCTCGACCGGGGTGCAGTACTACTTCCGCGACTTCGACGCGTTCGGCGCCGAGGCCTACGTGCCCAAGAACCGGACCGACCAGATCGCGGTGTTCAGCCTGCAGGAAATCGCGCTCGACCCGTTCCAGCTCGAACTCGCCGGGCGCTACGAGAAGACCGAGGTCGAATCGCAGCCGGCCGGCTTCCGCCGCTCGTTCGACGCTGTTTCGGGCGCGCTCAGCCTGATCCACGAAACCGCCGACGGCCTGCGCCTCGGGATCACCGGCAGCCGCGCCGAACGTGCGCCGAGCGCCGAGGAGCTGCTGTCGAACGGGCCGCATATCGCGACCCAGGCGTTCGAGGTCGGCGATCCGAACCTCGAGGTCGAGGGCGCCTGGGGGCTGGAGGCGTTCGCGCGCGGTCCACTCGGCGCGGGCACGGTGAGCGTCGCGGTGTTCCAGAACTGGTTCGACGATTACATCTTCCTCACCGAGACCGGGCTGGAGGAGGACGACCTGCCGGTCTTCCGCTATCTCCAGGGCGACGCGCGCTACTTCGGGGTCGAGGGCCAGCTCACTTATCCGGTCTACGAGAGCGACGGCCTGACCCTGCTCGCCGACCTGCGCGGCGATTATATCCGCGCCGAGCTGAGCGACGACACCCCGCTACCGCGCATTCCGCCGCTGAGCCTGACGGGCGCGCTCGAGGCGCAGACCGGAGCGTTCGACGTGCGCGGCGAAGTCCAGTGGTTCGCCGAGCAGGATCGCATCGCCCCGTTCGAGACCGCGACCGACGGCTTCACCCACGTCAACGCCTCGATCGCGTGGAAGCCGTTGCGCGGCAACGACAATGTCGCCGTGATGCTGCAGGCGGACAATCTGTTCGACGCCACCGGACGCCGCCATGCCAGCTTCACCAAGGAGTTCGTTCCGCTCGCCGGCCGCAACTTCAAGCTGAGCGTGCGGACGAGCTTCTAGCCCGTCCGCACGGTCGGCCCGCTCAGTGGGTGACGCGGTCGCTCAGCCCTTCGGCCTTGCCCTCGGCGTGGGCGGCGCGCAGCTCGGCCTTTCGCACGCGGTTGCGCTCGCGCATGTGGTCGAAGCTGCCGCGCATCTGGCCATAGGCGAAGACCACCAGCAGCCCGCCCGCGATCGCGAGATTCTTGAGCGCTGCGGTGAGCTGGGTCGGGTCGCCCAGTTCGTTGTGGAAGAAGAACGCCGTCAGCAGGCAAAACCCTGCGAGCAGGATCGAGGCGATCCGGGTCATCAACCCGATCGCAAGCATCAGGCCGAGCACCAGTTCGAATACGCCGGTGGGCAGGGCGAGGGTGCCCGGCAGTGTGGTCGCGCTCTCGATATAAGCGGCGGTTCCGGCCGGGTCGACGATCTTGCCGATACCGGCCGAGATAAAGATCACCGCCAGCAGGATGCGGCCGATGATCGCGGCGATTGTGGACATGCGAATGCTCCTCTTCCCCGTTTCCTTCGCGAACAATACGGTCGAGCCGGGAAAAAGGCCATCTCGCCGCGCCGCAGAGGGTTCAGCTCTCCGCTGCGAACGAAATCTCGGCGTGCGCGCGCAGTCGCTCGACCAGCGCTTCCCCCAGGAACGAACCCGGCGTGCCGATCCCGCCGGGCGCATCGCAGGCGAGCAGCGCCATGCCCGTTTCGCCGAGCATGCGGCTGGTCGACCCGTAGCCGGGATCGTACCGGCCTTTCACTGCGTAGCGGACCGTCTCGCCGCCCCCCTTTTCGCCATCGGGCGTCTCGCCCACGAAGATCACGTCGTAGAACCCGCTTTCGCGTTCGGCCTTGCTCGGGCCCTCGCCGGGTTTGGGCGGCTTGGCGCCGAACGGGTTCTTGAGCATTTCGGCCACCGCGCCCGCCGCCGCCTTGCCCGCCTCGCCCGGGCTGGTGAGCATCATCTCGTCGTAGCGAAAATCCTCCCCATACGGGAAACCGCGCAGGAAATTGGTCCGGTGGACGTTCTTGACGTTGATCGTCGCCATGATGAACGGCGCGGCCCACTTGCCGAGGTCCTCCTCGTAGCGCGGCACGAGGCCGCTCGGCTGATCGGGGCCTTCGAAGCCGGGGGTGAGACCGAAGGGGCTCTGGAGAATCGGGATCAGCCTCGGGTTCTTCGCCACCGCCTTCAGCGTCGCGGTCAGGCTCGCCGCGGTTCCGCCCGAGAACGTCCCTTGCATGGCGCGCACCCGGCCGCGCACGCGCGAAGCGGGCTTGCCGAAGCGCGCGATCGCTTCCTTCTGCAACATCAGCACGCCGAGATCGAAGGGGATCGAATCGAATCCGCTCGAAAAGCAGATGCGCGCCCCGCTCGCCCTGGCGGCTTCGTGATGCAGGTCGATCTGTTCGCGCATCCACGCGGGTTCGCCGCACAGATCGGCATAATCGGTGCCGGTCGCGACGCAGGCTGCGACCAGCGCATCGCCGTAGAGCTGGTAGGGACCGACCGTGGTCAGCACCACGCGGGTGCGGCGGCACATTGCCTCGAGGCTGACGGGGTCGTCGGCATCGGCGACCACCAGCGGGGTGTCGGCGGGCGCGCCGATCTTGTCGCGCACTTCTTCCAGCTTGGCGAGACTGCGGCCGGCCATCGCCCATTTAGGCGCGCCGGAAGAGCTTGGCGGCTTGCCGCCGTATTCGCGCACGAAGTGCTCGGCGACGAGCCGCCCGGTGTACCCGGTCGCCCCGTAGACCACGATGTCGAATTCACGCTTCGCCATGTCGATTCTCCCACCTCGCAGTAGAATGAACCCGCACGGCCCGGCTTACAACCGCGGCAGCGTCACTCCGCGCTGACCCATGTATTTGCCCGCGCGGTCCTTGTAGCTCGTCTCGCAGCGCTCGTTGCCCTGGAGGAACAGGAACTGGCACGCCCCCTCGTTGGCGTAGATTTTCGCCGGGAGCGGGGTGGTGTTGGAAAACTCGAGCGTGACGTGGCCTTCCCAGCCCGGCTCGAGCGGGGTGACGTTCACGATGATCCCGCACCGCGCATAGGTGCTCTTGCCCAGGCAGATCACCAGCACATCCTCGGGCACGCGGAAGTATTCGATCGTGCGGGCGAGCGCGAAACTGTTGGGCGGGATCACGCAGACATCGGTCTTGCGGTCGACGAACGAGTTGGAGTCGAAGTTCTTCGGGTCGACCACCGCGCTGTCGACGTTGGTGAAGATCTTGAACTCGTCGGCCACGCGCGCGTCGTAGCCGTAGCTCGAGAGGCCGTAGGATATGCACCCCTCGCGCCGCTGCGCCTCGACGAAGGGCTCGATCATGGCCTTTTCGGTCGCCTGGGTGCGGATCCAACGGTCGGAGAGAATCGCCATGCACGACTGATCCCCCAGCGCGGCGAGGCGGGCAAGGCGGGTGGGGCGCTTTTCCCCTAGTCGATCTGTTTCGCGCCGAGCTGCGGGTTCATCCTGGCCACGCGGTTGAGCCACGACTTGGGCTTGCGCAGCAGGCTTTCGGGGTAGTCGATCCGCAGCCCCGCGATCTGCGCCATCGCGCCGACGAAATGGATGCAGTTGCGCGTGTCGAGATCGTAGTATCTGCCCGGAGCGTCGCGCCACTTCGCGACCTCGGCGCGCACCTGCCAGTACTGTGCGTCGGTGAGCGGCACGGTGAAGTGGCGGTTGGTGTCACGGATGTACTTGTCTTCCTCGATCAGGATCGCGTGCTCCACCGGGCCGCGCAGCACCGCTGGCGAAGCGGATTTGGCGGTGAAGCCGTAATTCTCCTCGATCGGCGCGCCGGTCTTCTCCAGCGTCCCTTCGAGCACGACGAAGGTGTGCGGGTAGCGGCCGAAGAAAAGCGAGCCGTTGAAGCTGTGGAAGCTCATCCGCACCTCCGCCGCAGCCCCCGCCGACCAGGCGAGCGCCACGAGCGCGAGGATCAGGCTGGCGAGACGGCGCATCGCGCGCAGTGCTAGCAAATCAAACGCTTGCTTTGCAATCAGCCCGCCAGCAACGTCGCGTTGCCGCCCGCGGCGGTGGTGTCGATGCAGACCACGCGCTCGGTCGCGAAGCGCGCGACGTAGTTCGGGCCGC
>CAMPIA010000170.1 GCA_946886175.1 uncultured Altererythrobacter sp. | reverse complement strand
GAGGAAGACCGCGTCCATCGGGATCGCCGCGGCGAGAATCTCGATGATCTTGTTGGCCTTCTCCTCGACCAGGTTGGACATGACCATGCCCGCGAGCAGCATCGTGAGCAGGAACAGCAGCGTCAGCCCGCCGGTCGCGGTGGCCGCGTTGGCGGTGCGCTTGCTCGCGACCGTGGTGGCGGTCGGCGAGAGCGCCACCTCGGGGTAGCGCGCGGCTGCCCCACCCGCCTCGGCCGCGACCAGCGCGACCTGGCCCTGCCAGTCCTCGATCCGATCCTCGGTGCCGGTCAGGCGCGGCTCGGCGAGCGTGCCGGAGAGCACCGCGGCGAAGTTGCTCGTGTCGTCGGCGAGCAGCGCGCCGGTGTCCGCCGCCTCGCCCGGATCGACGATTTCGATATCGGGCAGGCGCACCAGTTCGGCGAGGCGTACATGCGCCGCGGCGAAATCTCGCGATTCGCCGGACGACAGCGCGATCGCAAGCCGCGGGTTGTCGGTTTGGCTCACGGCCTGGCTGGTCAGCGCGCCCGCCGCGCCGCTGACGCCGATGAAGAACAGCGGACCGATGAGGAACAGCAGGAACGCCTTGCTGAACAGGATCGCGGTGAAATCGCGCCGTGCGACCACGAAGGCCGCGCTCCATAGTGACAGGCGCGATTTTGCGTTGTCGTGTGCCGTGCTCACAGGTCGGCCTCCGCCGTGCTCTCGGCATCGAGCGCGCGCGCCGCCGCTTCGCCCGCGATATGGACGAAGGCGTCGTGCAGCCCGGCGCGCTCGATCGACAGCGAGAGAATGCCCGCCTCGCCCTCGATCAGGGCGCGCAACAGCGGCTCGATTCCGGTTTCCGGCAGGGAGAAATGCCAGAAGTCGCCTTCGCGCCGCGCGTCGGCGGGCAGCGCGTCGCGCCAGCGGCCTTCGCGCGCGCGTGTCTCGAGGCGGACTTGCGCCGGAATCCGGTCGCGCGCCTCGTCCACGGACCCCGCATAGGGCACTTTGCCGCCCGCGATGATCGCCACATCGTCGCACAGCCGCTCGGCATGCGCGATCACGTGGGTCGAGAAGATCACCGTGACGCCCTTCTCCGCCAACCCGCGGATCAGCACCTCGAGCTTGCCCTGGTTGATCGCGTCGAGGCCCGAGAACGGCTCGTCGAGGATCACCAGGCGCGGTTCGTGCACCAGCGTGCCGAGCAGTTGCACGGTCTGCGCCATGCCCTTCGAGAGCTGGCGGATCTGCTTGTCGGCGGCATGGCCCAGCCCGTGACCTTCGAGCAACTCGCGGCCGCGTGCACGGCCCTCGGCCAGCGGGACGCCGCGCAGCGCGCCCATGAAGGCGATCGCCTCGACCGCCTTCATCGACGGATAGAGACCGCGCTCTTCGGGCAGGTAGCCGATCAGGCGCGCGATATCGTGCGGGTCCTCGTGCCCGAACACGCGGCGCACGCCCGCGTCGGGGTCGATGATCCCGAGCAGCATCCGCAGCGTCGTCGTCTTGCCCGCGCCGTTGGGGCCGAGCACGCCGTAGATCGCGCCCTCCGGCACCGCGAGATCGACCCCGTCGACCGCGATCGAGCCTTCGAACCGCTTGACCAGTCCGCGCGCCTCGATCGCCAGTCGCCGCGACGCGGGTGCGCTATCGTTGCTCGCGGGGAGCGGATCGCTTAGCGCCGTGTCCATCACCCGCGGTTAGCCGCCGCGCCCGGCAGGGAGCAACCCCGAGCGTGCCCGACGCGCGAGAAAATTCGGCATTGCGCGAGGACCTGCTCGCCGAGGCGAAGCGGCTGGGCTTCGTCGCGGTCGGCATTGCGCCCGCGGCGGACGATCCCGAGCGCACGCAGCGGCTGCGCGAATGGATCGCGGCCGGCCATCACGGCACGATGGACTGGATGGAGGATCGCGCCGAGGTGCGGCAGGGGCCGCAGGCGATGTGGCCCGCGGCGAGAAGCGTCATCGCGCTCGGCATGAGCTATGCGCCCGACCGCGACCCGTTCGCGCTCGAAGGCGATGCCGAGCGCGCGCGCATCTCGGTGTACGCGCAAGGGCGCGACTATCACGACACGGTCAAGAAGGCGGCCAAGGCGCTCGCGCGCTGGCTGGTCGCGCGCGCGCCCGCAAGCGAGCTGAAGGTCTTCGTCGATACCGCGCCGGTGATGGAAAAGCCGCTCGGGCAGGCGGCAGGGATCGGCTGGCAGGGCAAGCACACCAACCTCGTCAGCCGGGAGCATGGTTCATGGCTGTTCCTCGCCGCGATCTACACCACGGTGGAACTCGCGCCCGCCGAACCGCACGCCGACAATTGCGGATCGTGCCGCGCATGCCAGGACGCCTGCCCGACCGACGCCTTCCCCGAGCCCTACCGGCTCGATGCGCGGCGCTGCATTTCCTACCTCACGATCGAGCACAAGGGGCCGATCCCGCACGAGTTTCGCAAGGCGATCGGCAACCGCATCTACGGCTGCGACGATTGTCTCGCGGTCTGTCCATGGAACAAGTTCGCCGATGCCGCTGCGCGCAATCGCGCTTTCCTGCCGCGCGCCGAGCTGGTCGCGCCCCGGCTAAGCGAACTGCTCGCGCTCGACGACGCGGGTTTCCGGCAATTGTTCTCGGGCTCCCCGATCAAGCGGATCGGCCGCGACCGGTTCGTGCGCAACTGCCTGATCGCGGCCGGGAACAGCGGAAATCGGGCTTTGACCGACCAGATCGCGGGCCTGGCGGGCGATCCCGACCCGGCGGTCGCCGAAGCCGCCGAATGGGCGCTGGGCGAACTTACACCAGCGCCTTGAGCGAAATCTCGGTATCGGCGAGCGCCTCGCGGTCGGGCCTGGTCCCGGCCTCGACCAGTTTGCGCCCTTGCGCGTAGTCGCGGGTCGCGTTGACGCAGTCGAGCGCGATTACCCGGCCTTCCTTGAGATAGACGACCGAGAACTTCCGCCCGGCCGGGTCGCCGCGCAGCACCGTCTCGTCGTGATCGAGCGACAGGCCGACGGTTTGCAGGCGCAAGTCGTACTGGTTGGACCAGAACCACGGCACCGCCTTGTACGGCTGCGGATCGCCGCAGATCGAACGGGCCGCGGTGCTGGCCATATCGTTGGCGTTCTGGACCGATTCGAGCCGGATCACCGCGCCGTCGGCATAGAGGTTGGCGTGCGCCGCGCAGTCGCCGACCGCATAGATGTCGTCGAGCGAGGTGCGGCACAGCTCGTCGACATCGATCCCGTTGGCGCCGGCCGCCCCGGCGGCGATCAGTGGGCCGACCGAGGGCACGATGCCAATCCCGACCACCACCAGGTCGGCGGGCACGACGGCGCCGCTCTCGAGCCCGACCCCGGTGACTTTCTCCCCGTCGCCCTCGATCCGGTCGACCGTCGCCTCGAGCAGGACCTCGACCCCCTGCTTGCGGTGCTCCTCTTCGTAAAAGCGCGAGAGCTCTTCGCCCGCGACGCGCGCCAGCACGCGCGGCAGCGCCTCGACCACCGTCACCTCGCAGCCGAGCTTGCGCAGCACCGCCGCGGCTTCGAGCCCGATGTAGCCGCCGCCCACCACGACCGCGCGCTTCGCGCCGGCCTCGAGCTCGGCGATCATGCGGTCGACGTCGGCGCGGGTGCGGACCGAATGCACGCCCGCGAGATCGGCTCCGGCGCACGACAGGCGGCGCGGATCGCCGCCCGCGGCCCAGATCAGCTGGCCGTATCCCATGCGGCTTTCATCGGCGAATTCGAGTTCGTGCGCCTGCGGATCGACCGCGACGACGGCGGTCCTGAGCCGCAGCGCAATGTCCTTGTCGGCCCAGAACTGCGGCGGGCGCAGGTAGATCCGCTCGAACGGCTTCTCGCCCGCGAGGTATTCCTTCGACAGCGGCGGCCGCTCGTAGGGCGGTTCGCTCTCGCGCCCGATCATCGCGATCGAGCCGGTGAAGCCGTGCTGGCGCAGCGCGATGGCGGCTTGCGCGCCGCCATGCCCGGTGCCGACGATAACGATGTCCGCGCGTTCCATGCCGCGCGGGGTTTGGGCAAAACCGTCGCCGGGTCAACCCCGATGGCCCGGGCGTTCCGGTTCAGCGGAGCCGAACGGCGGCGGCACCGGC
>CAMPIA010000169.1 GCA_946886175.1 uncultured Altererythrobacter sp. | reverse complement strand
CAGGTGATCGCCGGCAACGTCGCCACCGCCGAGGCGACACGCGCGCTGATCGACGCGGGCGCGGACGCGGTGAAAGTCGGCATCGGGCCGGGCTCGATCTGCACCACGCGGATCGTGGCCGGGGTCGGCGTGCCGCAGCTCACCGCGATCATGGACTGCGCGGCGGAAGGCGCGAAATCGGGCGTCCCGGTGATCGCCGACGGTGGCCTGCGCACCAGCGGCGACGCGGCCAAGGCGCTCGCCGCGGGGGCATCGACGGTAATGGTCGGATCGATGCTTGCGGGTACCGCCGAGAGCCCGGGCGAGACGTTCCTCTATCAGGGGCGCAGCTACAAGGCCTATCGCGGGATGGGCAGCGTCGGCGCGATGGCGCGCGGCAGCGCCGACCGCTATTTCCAGCAGGACGTATCGGCGATGAAGCTGGTGCCCGAGGGGATCGAGGGGCAGGTGCCGTTCAAGGGGCCGGCGGCCGATGTGGTCCACCAGCTCGTCGGCGGGATCAAGGCGGCGATGGGCTATACCGGCAGCGCCACGATCGAGGACCTGCGGACGCGCGGGCAATTCGTGCGCATCACCAACGCGGGGTTGAGCGAGAGCCATGTGCACGATGTCGCGATCACCCGCGAGGCGCCGAACTATCCGACGCGCTGATGTAGAGGGGGTGGGCGGATGACCCCCGCGGCGCGCGTGCAGGCGGCGATCGAGCTGCTCGATGCGGTGATCGAGGCCGCGCGCGGCAAAGGCGCGCCGGCCGACCGGCTGATCGCCGACTATTTCCGACAGCGCCGCTATGCCGGCAGCAAGGACCGGCGCGCGGTGCGCGAACTGGTCTATCGCGCGATCCGCGCGTGTGGGCCGGTCCCCGCAAGCGGACGCGCGGCGATGCTGCGGCTCGCGCAGGACGATGGCGCGCTGCCCCCGCTGTTCGACGGTTCGCAGCATGGCCCCGCGCTGGTGACGGACGGCGAGTCGGAGGCGGAGGGCGGTCTCGCGCCCGAATGGCTCGACGCCGCGCTCGCGCGGTCGGACATCGCGGGCGAGGAAGCGGCGGCGCTGCTCGACCGCGCGCCGCTCGATCTGCGGGTCAATCGGCTGAAGGCCGCGCGCGAAACGATCGCATTGCCCGAACCCGGCGAACCGCTCGCCGCGCCAGACGCCTTGCGCTTTGCTTCGGGCGCCTCGGTCGATCAGTGGCCGGCCTATCGCGAGGGTCTGGTCGAAATCCAGGATCACGGCAGCCAGCTCGCATGCATCGCGCAGGCCGCGCGGCCGGGCGAGACGGTGATCGACCTGTGCGCCGGGGCGGGCGGGAAGACGCTGGCGCTCGCCGCGGCGATGGAAAACCGGGGCACGCTGGTCGCGAGCGACACCGACCGCGGCCGCCTGTCCAGGCTCGCGCCGCGGGCGGGCCGCGCAGGAGCAGGATCGATCGAGACCATGCTGCTCGATCCGGGCCGCGAACTGGCGGCGCTGGCGCGCTTCGAGGGCAAGGCCGACGCGGTGCTGATCGACGCGCCATGTTCGGGCACGGGCACCTGGCGGCGGAACCCGGAGGCGCGCTGGCGGCTCGATCCGGCGCAGCTCGCACGCTTCGCCGAGGCGCAGGATCGGCTGCTCGATCTCGCCGCGCGGCTCGTGCGGCCGGGCGGGCGGCTGGTCTATGTCACCTGTTCGCTGCTCGACGAGGAGGGGGCGGACCGTATCGAACGCTTCCTCGCCGATCATCCCGCCTGGCGCGCCGATCCGCCGTCGCTGCCGCTTGGCCGGGCGCGGGGCAGCGGCGTGCGCCTGACCCCGTTCCACGACGAAACCGACGGATTTTTCATCGCACGTGCAGCCTTGGCGTGTTAACCGGCGGGATTATGGCAGAGGAACAATCTGCGAAGTCCTTGACCTTGCTGGAGTCGACCATGCGTTTTGCCGCCGCCGCCGCCGCCCTTTCGCTGGTCGCCGCGCTCACCGCGAGCGTCGGAATCGGCGCCGAGCGCGAGGCCGACCCGCGCGCCGCGGCGCTTGTCGCGCAAGGCCGCGCCGCGCTCCAGGCGGACGATCCGCAACGTGCGATCGACGCCTACGAGGCGGCGCTGGCGGTCGATCCGGGCTATACCGTGGTCTTCCTCGAGCTGGCCAAGGCAGCCCGCGCCGAAGGGCTTCAGGGCAAGGCGATCCACTATTACCGCGAGGCGCTGGTGCGCGATCCGGGGAACCTCGCCGCGATTTCGGGCGAGGGCGCCGCGCTGGCGGAAAAAGGCGCGGTCGCGAAGGCGAAGGAAAATCTCGCCAAGCTGACGAGCATGTGCGGCGAAGGCTGCGACGAAACCCGCCGCCTTGCCGCCGCGATCCAGGCCGGCCCGCGCCAGCCGGTGCTGACCGCCGAAGCCGTCATGCCCGAAGCGCAGGTGACGCAGGCGAATTAGCGCCGGTTCCCAGCGAAAGCCGGCGGCAGACCGCGTGGTCATCCACTAGCTGCCTGAGGCCTCCGCCTTCGCGGGGGCTCGATCACACCAGGTCCCGAAACGCCTCCACCACGGTGCGATAGACGCGCTTCTTGAACGGTACGATCAGTTCGGGAAGCTCGTCCGGCTCGACCCATTTCCAGTCGCAGAATTCGGGCGGGTCGTGCGCCTCGAGGTCGATGTCGGCATCGACGCCGCCGAAGCGGGCGAGGAACCAGACCTGTTCCTGCCCGCGGTACTGCCCGTTCCACAGCTTGCCGATCAGATCCTCGGGCAAGTCGTATCGGACCGGTTCGTCGATCTGCCTGATGATCGAGACATGCTCGGGCCGCGCGCCCGTTTCCTCCGCCAGCTCGCGCAGCGCCGCCGCGCGCAAGTCCTCGCCCTCGTCCACGCCGCCCTGGGGCATCTGCCACCAGTCGCCTTCCTTGTTGTCGATGCGGCGGCCGACGAAGACCTTGCCTTCGGCGTTGACCAGCATCACTCCGACGCACGGGCGGTATCCGAGTTCTTCCATGCTTGCCTAATGGCCCTGGTTTGCGTGTCGATCCAGCATCAACCGGATCGCGGCGATAAACGAATCGAGATCCTTCTGGCCGCTCGGGATCGCCTTGCGCAAAGTGGTGAAGCCGTGGATGTTGCCCGCGAATTCGAGGTAGGTCACGTCCACCCCCAGCTTGATGAGGTGCGCGGCATAGCCGCGGCCCGAGTCGCGTAGCGGATCGAGCCCCGCCGTGCACAGCACCGTGGGCGGGGTGCCCGAGCAATCGCCGATCATCGGCATGTTGCGCTTGTCTCCCGGATCGGCGGCATAGTGGCCGGTGAACCACGCCATCGCCGCGCCGGTGAGCAGGAAGCCGTCCGAAAAGTCGAGATAGCTGGGGTATTGCGACGGATCGTCGGCGACCGGGTAGATCGGCGCCTGGACGATCACCGGCACATCGGCCGGCTCTGCGCAGAGCTGGTTGGTGGTGACGATCGTCAGGTTGCCGCCCGCACTGTCGCCGGTGATGATGAGGCCGGTAAAGGTGCGGCCGAGTTCGGCGGGGCTGGACGCGATCCAGCGCGCCGCAGCCTCGCAATCGTCGGGCGCGGCGGGGAACTTGTGCTCGGGCGCGAGGCGATAGTCGACCGAGACCACCGGCAGGTCGAGCTGATGGCAAAGCTCGGTACACAGCGCGTGATAGACCTCCAGATCGCCGATCACGAAGCCGCCGCCGTGGAGGAACACCACGCACGGGCCGGGTTCGCGAGTTTCCTTCGTGTCGTAGAAGCGCAGCGGGATTTCGCCGGCGGGGCCGGGGCAGGCGAGATCGCGGATTACCGCGAGATCGCGTGGCTCCGATTCGGCCAGGCTGCCGAGCGTGCGCATCTGCTCGCGGCTTTCGGCCGGAGGAAGCTGCTCCACCCCCGGGCTGCCCATCTGCGCGAGCATGTCGAGAAATCCGCGCACATCCTCGCGCACGTAGTGCTCGGTATCGGCCATTCGTCACTCCCTCGATCGGTTGCATTTCGCAATCCTGCCCGCCGGGTCTAGCGCGACAACCGCGCTTTTCCACTCGACATTTTGCTCCCCGGGGAGAAAAACTTCATTGCGGGAGAGGGGTGGGGTGCATAGGTGCCGC
>CAMPIA010000168.1 GCA_946886175.1 uncultured Altererythrobacter sp. | reverse complement strand
AGGGCGCGGATTACTCCTCGCCGGTCTTCTCTTCCTCGCCGCCTTCGGCTTCGTCTTCCTGCTCGCTGGCGGGGACGTCGTCGGCAGCAACTTCGTCGCCGCCTTCGCCTTCGGCCTTCTTGAGCGCCGAGGGGGCGACCAGCGTGGCGATGGTGAAGTCGCGGTCGGTGATCGCGCTTTCCGAACCTTCGGGCAGCGACACTTCGCTGATGTGGATCGAATCGCCGACTTCCTTGCCGGTGACGTCGATCACGATCTCGTTCGGGATCTTGTCCATATCACAGACCAGCTCGAGCTCGTGGCGAACGATGTTGAGCACGCCGCCCTTCTTGAGGCCGGGGCTCTTTTCTTCGTTCTCGAACACGACCGGCACATTCACGTCGACCTTGGCGCCCTTCGCCAGGCGCAGGAAGTCGACGTGGATCGGGCGGTCGGAGACCGGGTGGAACGCGACGTCCTTGGGCAGGGTGCGGAACTTCTTGCCACCCAGTTCGACGTCCACGATCGAGTTCATGAAGTGGCCGGAGCCGAGCTGCTTGCGGAGCAGCTTTTCCTCGACGTGGATCGGGGTGGGTTCTTCCTTGCCGCCGTAGATTACGGCGGGGACACGGCCTTCGCGACGCAGTACACGGGAGGCTCCCTTGCCAGCCCGATCGCGCGTCTCGGCCGGCAGGGTCAGAGCGTCGCTCATGTCGCGTACCTTTCGAAATGCAATTGAATACAGGTTTCCGCCACGCCTCCAGGGATGACCATGGCCGGAAGCGCGCGCCTATATCGGGCTGCGGGGGAAAAGCAAGCCCCGCCTCATGTAGCGAAGCGATAGGCGAACAAGAAACGCCTCATGTAGCGAAGCGGTAGGCGAACAGAAACACTACTGGATGCGCCGCACGGTGTAGCCGCGTGCGGCGAGCAGCGCGGGAAGACTGTCCTCGCCCGCAAGATGCGCCGTGCCGACCGCGACCAGAGGGCGGGGTTCACCCTCGAACAGGCCGTCGAGCCGCTCGGTCCAGTCGCGATTGCGCGCCGCGTAGAGCGTCTCGCGCAGCTCGGGGTCGGCGAGCAGCGCGCTGGTGGCGGGATCGGCAAGGTGGTCGATCCGGCCCGCGTACCAGTCGGCCGCATGGCGCGAGGGCATGTCGCGATGGCGCGCCATGTCGGCGATTACGGCTGCGAGCAGGTCGCGCTGCTCGCGCTCGGGCAGGCTGTCGAAGGCGTCGAGCTGGCGCGCCGCGCCTTCGAGCTCGACCACCTGGCCGCGCGGTGTGGCGGCGAGCAATGCCCGGTCGACCCCGTTCGCCGCCTCGCCGGTCTCGGCGTACTGGGCGAGCGTGAGCGCGGCGGCCCAGGTCTCCATCCGGGCGAAGGTGTCGGCGGTGAGATCGTGCTTGGCGAGCATCGCATACAGCTCCTCGCGCAGCGCCTCGGGCAGTTTCGCGGCCAGCGGGGGCTGCCCTGGCGTATAGGCGCGCTCGGCGAACGCGTCGCGCAGCGCCTCGGCGTCGTTCAGCCCGGCGACTTCGACCACCAGCAGATCGGCCCGGTCGAGCGCACCGGTCAGCGCCTCGGTCCGCCATTCCACCCCGTCCGGCAGCGAATGGATCGTGCCGAACAGCCACCCCTCGACCGCACCATCGGGCGAAGACACCTCGAACAGCGCGGGCGAGGGTGGCCCGGCGAACGCATCCGGCGGGTCGGCCTTGCCGCAGGCGGCGAGCGCAAGCGCCGCCCCGAGCGCCAGGGCCGCGCCCCGGATCACTGAACGCGCGCCGTCTCGATCCCGAGCTCGGCGAGCTTGTCCTGCACGCTCTGCTTGCCCGCGAGGTGCCCTGCGCCGACCGCGACGAACACCGTGCCCGGCGCATCGAGCCGCTCGTCGATCCACTGCGCCCAGTTGGCGTTGCGCGCGTAGAGCAGCCGTTCGGCGAGCATCGGATCGGTCATGCTTTCGTTCATCAGCCGCGCAAGCTCGTCGGCGTCGCCCTCGGCCCATTCGGTGACCATCGCGTCGAGCAGGGCCTTGATCTCGTCGACGCCTTCGACCGTCTCCATCAGGAATTCGACCTGCGTTTCCTGCGGCAGTTCGTCGAAGATCGACAGCTGCTGCTCGACCGTCTCCAGCGCGCCGCGCTCGGTGCCGGCCGCGACTTTGCCCTCGAGCACCTTCTCGACCCCGGCTTCGGCCGAATAGCCCTGCTTGAGCAGCGGCAGCATCGCCATCATCATCGCGCCGTACCACGGCTCGAACCGGTCGAACGCGGCCGGCGGCAGATCGACCTTGGCGAGCGCCGCCTCGTAAGTCGCGCGCTGTTCATCAGTCAGCAGCCCGCGCAGCGTCTCGCCTTCGGGGAGCATCCCCTTGGTCGTGATGATCGACTGCATCGCGCCCACCGCCTCGGCGTCCATCTTGATCTCGGTCACGAGAATGTCCGACGAACCGAGCGCCTGCGCGATCTCGCCGCGATACCACACCACGTCGGCGGGCAGTGCGTGGACGGTGCCGAACAGCCAGATCGTGGTGTCCTCGTCGGCGACCTTCCACAGCGCGGGCGCGGCGGTCTCGGCGGCTTCGGCCGTGGCGGGGGTCGCTTCCTGCGCCACAGCGGGCGCAGCAAAGGCGAGGGCGAGGGCGGACCCGGCGGCGGCGAGGCGAGGGAGAATGCGCTTCATGAACGTGAATCCTTGTGTTGGAGGAGGTGTAGAGAATTAGCGAAACCGGCGCCATGCCCAGCCGGCGCACCAGGCGAGGGTCACGGCGCAAAAGATCAGCATATGTTTCGGCTCGGGCAGGAAGCCGCCCCGCCATGCCAGCCACCACGAGGGTGTGACGAACAGATAGAGCGTGCCCGCGGCAAGAGCGCCGAAACGGTAGGCGTCAGCCTCGTGCTCATCGATGTTGATCCACCAGCGCCAGCTTATGAGCGGGACGACGACGAGATAGACAGCGAGCGACAATGCGATCGGCAGCGCGGGCAAGGGGTCATCGCCGAGCAGAGCGAACGGCGATCCGCTAGCAATCAACCCCATGCCGAGCCCCAGTCCGAGCGCTCCGCCTATCACGACCGACCAGTTGAACCACCGCCGCGCTTTCCGCGTGCGCGGCGAAAGGGGTTCGGAGCGGTGTCGCGGCCACAGCGCGAACGCGCCCCAGCCGCACAGTGCCGCCGCCGCCAACAGCGCGCCGATCATTGCGAGATGGAAGGCGTCCGCGCTCTCATGCTGTTCGAATGTGGACTTGGCGAAACCCGCGGCGACGCCCAGCACGAAGATCGTGCCCAACCCGGCTACCGCGGCGAACAGGATGCGACCAGCGCGTGACCGATCGGCGTCGTCATGCATGTCCGTCATCGAAAACCTCCTCGATCCGCATTTCGAACAGCCGCGCGATGCGGAACGCCAGCGGCAGCGAGGGGTCGTGCTTGCCGGTTTCGATCGCGTTCACCGCCTGGCGCGACACGTCGAGCCGGACCGCGAGCTCCGCCTGGCTCCAGTTGCGCTCGGCGCGCAGCACTTTCAGCCGGTTGTTCATGGGGCGCTTCACGACGTCCTTGTGTCAGGTATGCCTGACTATATGTCGCGATTCGCTGACTATGTCAATACAACCTTACATCGTGTCGCGATAACCTGTCATTCCGCCCGAAAGCGCGGCGCGGCATTGACGGGTTTTGCCCGCTGAGCCATGGCCCGGCGCGATGGACCGGAACCCTGCCAGCAGCTTTCAGGACATGATCCTCGCGCTCCACGATTTCTGGAGCGCGCACGGCTGCCTGATCCTCCAGCCCTACGACATGCGCATGGGCGCGGGCACCTTCCACACCGCGACCACGCTGCGCGCGCTCGGACCGGAGCCGTGGAACGCGGCCTTCGTCCAGCCCTGCCGCCGCCCGACCGACGGCCGCTACGGCGAGAACCCCAACCGGCTGCAGCACTATTACCAGTACCAGGTGATCCTCAAGCCGAGCCCGCCCGACCTGCAGGAGCTCTACCTCAGGAGCCTGGAACTGATCGGCATCGATCCCCTGAAGCACGACATCCGCTTCGTCGAGGACGACTGGGAATCGCCCACGCTCGGCGCCTGGGGGCTGGGCTGGGAAGGGTGGTGCGA
>CAMPIA010000167.1 GCA_946886175.1 uncultured Altererythrobacter sp. | reverse complement strand
CGGCAGTCGGCGCTGCTCGAGCATCTCGGCCGCCTGGTCCAGCGCCCTGGCCTCGCCCACCGTCACCCCGCCGGGGCCGGGTTCGTTGTCGGCGGGCTCGCAGGCGGCGAGCAGGAGCAGCGGCGGGGCGAGAAAGGCGAGACGCATCATCGCGGGGCACCATAGCGAACCGCGGACAAAGGAAAAGCGGGCGAATCGCGATCCGCGACCCGCCCGCTTCAAGCGTTTCTTTCGGCCCGCGAAGGGCCGGTGCGATCCGCTTACTCGGTTTCTTCCGAAGCCGCGGCGGCTTCGGCGGCGACATCGGCCGCGGCCGCGGCGGCCGCTTCACCCGCCTCGTCGGCGGCGGCATCGGCGTCGACGGCGGTCGTGTTCTCGGCCGCGGGCTCGGTCACCGGCGCGTCGACCGGCGCTTCGGTCACCGGCGCGAGCGCTTCGTCGGCGGGCATTTCGACCGTGTCGGCCTCGGCGTCGGCCGAGGCGTCGTCGGAGCTGCCGCAAGCGGCAAGCGCGAGAGCGGCGACCGGGGCGAGGACGAGAGCAAACTTCTTCATGGGAATTCTCCGTGGTTCGGCGCGATCGCGCGGGACTCGCGGTCTTTACCGCCGCCACATTTCAACCGCAATCGGCAAAACATGCGCCGCCGCCGTTCACCCGCGCGCCCTCCTATGCCATGGCGGCAGGCGATGGCGACGATATCGCAACACGATCAGCGGCTCGACGGCGCGCGGGTGGAGCTGCGCCGCCTGTTCGGATTCGACGACTTTCGCGGGGTTCAGGCGCAAGTGGTGGCGCGGGTGCTGGCGGGCGAATCGACGCTCGCGGTCATGCCGACCGGCGCGGGCAAGTCGCTCACCTATCAGCTCCCCGCCACCATGCTGCCGGGCACCTGCGTGGTCGTGAGCCCGCTGATTGCGCTGATGCACGACCAGTTGCGCGCCGCGCGCGCCAACGGGATCGAGGCCGCCGCGCTCACCAGCGTCGACGCCGACTGGCGCGAGACGCTCGACCGATTCCGCGCCGGGCAGCTCGACCTGCTCTACGTCGCGCCCGAGCGCGCCAGCCAGCCGGGCTTCCGCGAGCTGCTCGGCTCGGCCCGGCTTTCGCTGTTCGCGGTCGACGAGGCGCACTGCGTTTCGGAATGGGGGCACGACTTCCGCCCCGATTATCGCCTGCTGCGCGGGTTGCTGGACGCTTTCCCGCACGTCCCGCGGCTCGCGCTCACCGCCACTGCCGACGCGCATACCCGCGCCGACATTCTCGAGCAGCTCGGCATTCCGCAGGACGGGCTGGTGCTCGCCGGGTTCGACCGGCCCAACATCCGATACGTGATGCGCCATCGCGACAATCCGGTGCGCCAGCTCGCGGCGCTGATGGGCGAGGAGCCGGGGCCGGGAATCATCTACGCCCCGACGCGGCGCAAGGTCGAGGATCTGGCGGAGAAGCTGGGCGCGGCGACCGGGCGCGAGGTGCGGCCTTACCATGCGGGGCTCGACCCTGCCGTGCGCGCCGCCAATCAGGCCGCGTTCGTCGCGAGCGAGGACATGGTGATCGCCGCCACGGTCGCCTTCGGCATGGGGATCGACAAGCCCGACGTGCGCTTCGTCGCCCACGCCGGCATCCCCAAGTCGATCGAGGGATACTACCAGGAAACCGGCCGTGCGGGGCGTGACGGCGATCCGGCGCGCGCGGTCATGCTGTGGGGCGCGGGCGATTTCGCCACCGCGCGCCAGCGCCTCTCCGAAGTCGACGAAGCGCGCCGGGCAGGCGAACGCGCCCGGCTCGATGCGCTCGCCGGGCTGGTCGAGACCGCCGGCTGCCGCCGCGCGGTGCTGCTGCGGCACTTCGGCGAGGATCCGCCCCAGTCCTGCGGCAATTGCGACAACTGCCTGTCTCCGCCCGGCGTAACCGACACCACCGAACTGGCGCGCAAGCTCCTCTCCGCGGCTTACCGCACCGGCCAGAGCTTCGGCTTCGGTCACCTGCAGAAAGTCCTCACCGGCGCCGACGACGAGCGCGTGCGCCAGCGCGGCCACGACCAGTTGAGCGTGTTCGGTATCGTCGAAGGGGACGAGGCACGCCTGCTCCAGCCGCTGAGCCGCGCCTTGCAGGCACGCGGTGCGCTTGTCTCGAACGAGCATGGCGGGCTGGCGCTGGGCGGCGATGCGCGCGCGATCCTCAAGGGCGAGCAGGCGGTGGCGATCGTCGTCCCACCCAGAAGCGAGCGCAAGCGGCGCCGCGACGCCAGCCCGAATCCGGTCGGCGACCCGTTGTTCGACGCGCTGCGCGAGCTGCGCCGCGAGCTCGCGGTCGAGGCGCAGCTACCACCCTACGTGATCTTCCACGATGCGACCCTGCGCGAGATGGCCGCGCGCCGCCCCGCCTCGCTCGCCGCGCTGGGCGAGATCGGCGGGGTCGGCGCGAAGAAGCTCGAGGCCTACGGCGAACAGTTCCTCGCGGTCATCCGTCGGCACTGACGGGCGGCTGCCCCCGCGTCTTCCACAGCGAGTAGCCGATCCCCGCCGTGATCAGCGCGACGGTGACGCCGAGGCTCAGCACGGGCGGGAATTTCGCCCCGCCCAGCACGAAATCCGCGATCAGGATCTTCGAGCCGATGAACACCAGCACGGCGGCCAGCGCATACTTCAGGTATTCGAACCGGTGGACCATCGCCGCCAGCGCGAAATAGAGCGCGCGCAGGCCCAGGATCGCCATGATGTTGCTGGTGTAGACGATGAAGGTGTCGGTCGTGATCGCGAAGATCGCGGGCACCGAATCGATCGCGAACACCAGGTCCGCGATGTTGATCACCACCAGCGCGAGCAGCAGCGGCGTCGCGGCCAGAACCATCCTCCCGCCGCGCTTCTCGCTCGGCACGCGGACCAGGAACTTGTGCCCGTGCAGTTCTTGCGTCACCCGCATGCGGCGCGAAATCCAGCGGATCGCGGGATTGTTGCCGATGTCGGGGTCGTGATCCGATGTGAAGAACATCTTGATGCCCGTCACGATCAGGAACCCGGCGAAAATGTAGAGCACCCAGTAGGCTTCGGCGACCAGCGCCGCACCGCCCGCGATCATCAGCCCGCGCAGCACGATCACCGCCATGATGCCCCACAGCAGCGCGCGGTACTGGTATTTCGCGGGAATCGAGAAATAGGTGAAGATCAGGCTGATCACGAAGACGTTGTCGATCGACAGCGCCTTCTCGATGAAGAAGCCGGTGTAGTACTGCATGCCCAGCTCGGCGCCGCGCTCAATCCAGATCCAGCCGCCGAACAGCAATGCGATGCCGATGTAGAACGCGCTGAGCTTCAGCGATTCGGCCACCCCCATCTCGCGGTCCTGCTTGTTGAGCACGCCGAGATCGAACGCGGTCAACCCCGCGACGAGGGCGAGGAAGACGAGCCAGAACCAGGCCGGGGTGCCGAGCCAGTCGGCAGAGAGGAATTCCATCAGGGCAGTCCTTCATGCGCGCGCGAACGCCCGGCACGCGAGGCCGCACCTCACGCCTGGGCGAACGGCGAAATTTGCGGTCAGTGCGTGGTCGGCTGGCGCTGCAGCAGCAGGCGCGTCACACGCTTCTTGAGCGATTGCTTGAGCAGCGTGAGGCGGGCGATCTCCAGCGGATCGACCCAGCGCGCATGCCGGGCTCGGGCGATCAGCCCGTCGAGTTTCTGCTGGCGTTCCATCAGGCGGAACAGGCGGTCTGGCATCGGAAAAGCTCCCTGTCGAACGAACGGTTGGGTTCGATCGGATGTGCCGAGCCGGACACGGGGATCAGAGGGGGGGAGGGGGACCCCGAGCCCGGCATCGGCAACATCCGATGCGGTCCGACATCACGCTGCGCAAAGTCCCGAAGGCCGTCGCGCCGCGCCAGAGGGGCCCGGTCCGCACAGGCAATTTTAGGGTCTCACGGGAGCGTTTCAAGGCCCGGTCGACGAATTCGATTGCACAGACCGTCGTGCGTCGGGAATGGTCGGTCCGATCGCGGCTCCCATCCTTAGCCGGGCGTTAACCCTTCGCGCCTAACGCGGGCGACATGGACACTTGCGCCCGCACCTCGCCCGCCCGCCTGCCGTTTACGCTGACCGCCGCGCTCGGCGCGCTGGCG
>CAMPIA010000166.1 GCA_946886175.1 uncultured Altererythrobacter sp. | reverse complement strand
ACATGCACGAGGCGGGCGGGGTCTATATGGCGATGAAGACGCTGCTCGACGGCGGGTTCCTCGACCCCGAGCCGATCACCGCGACCGGCAGGACGCTGGGCGAGAACCTCGAGGAGATAACCTGGAACCCCGACCAGAAGGTCTTCTACGAGGTTTCGAGCCCGATCACCCCGACCGGCGGCGTGGTCGGCCTCAGGGGTTCGCTCGCGCCCGAGGGGGCGATCGTCAAGGTCGCGGGGATGGAGCGGCTGCGCTTCGCCGGCCCCGCGCGGGTGTTCGAATGCGAAGAGGATGCCTTCGCCGCCGTCGAGGCGCGCGATATCGCCGAGGGCTGCGTGATCGTGATCCGCTACGAAGGGCCCAAGGGCGGGCCGGGGATGCGCGAGATGCTTTCGACCACCGCCGCGCTTTACGGCCAGGGCATGGGGGAGAAGGTCGCGCTGATCACCGACGGGCGTTTCTCGGGCGCGACGCGCGGCTTCTGCATCGGCCACGTCGGGCCCGAGGCGGCCGACGGAGGCCCGATCGCCCTGGTCGAGGATGGCGACACGATCGCGATCGACGCGGTCGCGGGCACCATCGAACTCGAGGTCGACGAAGGGGTGCTCGCCGAACGGCGGGCGCGCTGGACGCCGCGAGAAAACGACTATCAGTCGGGCGCGCTGTGGCGCTATGCAGGCAATGTCGGACCGGCCTGCAACGGGGCGGTGACGCACCCGGGGGCCAGGTCTGAGAAACATGTCTACGCGGATATCTAGCGGGTTTCTGCTGTTGCTCGCCGCCTGTTCCTCGGGCGATGCGCCGGTGCAGGCGCAGGCGGAAGAAGGTGCGCAGCGGATCGAATGCGCGATCGGGCCGGGCACGCGGTTTGCGCCCGATTGCCTGGTCGAACGCGCCGAGATCGAGGGCGCAAGCGTGCTGACCGTGCGCCATCCCGACGGCGGGTTCCGCCGCTTCGAGCAGCTCGCCGATGGACGCGGGCTCGAAGTCTATGCCGGGGCCGAGATCGCCGAACTCGCGCTGGCGGGCGACGTGCTCGAGGTGCGGGTGGCCGGCGACCGCTATCGCTTCCCCGCGCGTCCGGCGCAGGAACCCGATGCCGCCGAGTGATCCGATTCTCACGGTCGCCGAAATGCAGGCGGCCGAGCGGGCGCTGATCGGCGCCGGGGCCAGCGTCGACGAGTTGATGCGGCGCGCCGGGCGCGGGGCGGCGGAATGGGTCTGGCGGCTCGCCGCGGGGCGGCCGGTCACGGTGCTGTGCGGGCCGGGCAACAACGGCGGGGACGGCTATGTAATCGCCCAGGTTTTACACGAGCGCGGGCTCGACGTGCTCGCGATCGCTCCGATCGAACCGAAGACAGGCGCCGCGAAGAATGCGCGGGCGCTCTATCGCGGACCCGTCATCGCCGGGGCGAAGGGGCGGCGGGGCGCGGTGCTGGTCGATTGTCTGTTCGGCAGCGGGCTGACGCGGCCGCTGTCGGACGAACTGCTGGGCATGCTGACCGGCCTCGCCGACCGCCACAGCCACTGCATCGCGGTCGATCTGCCGAGCGGGATCGAGAGCGACACCGGGGCCCAGCTCAACGAGGGGCTGCCGCGCTGCGATCTCACCGTGGCGCTGGGTGCATGGAAGTTCGCACACTGGACGATGCCGGCCTCGGCCGCGATGGGCGCGCGGCGGCTGGTCGATATCGGCGTGCGCGACACCGGCGCGACTGCTGCGTTGTCGGCGCGGCCGCACCTCGCTCCGCCCGCGGTCGACGCGCACAAGTACCGCCGCGGACTGCTCGTGGTGGTCGGTGGGGCGATGCTGGGCGCGGCGCTGCTCGCGGCCGAAGCGGCGATGCGTGGCGGGGCGGGCAACGTGCGGCTGCTCGCCGACCGGTCGCATCCCGCCGCGCCCGCCGCGCTGGTGGTGGATGAGCGGCCGCTTGCCGAGGCGCTCGACGATCGTCGGATCGGCGCGGTGCTGGTCGGCCCCGGGCTCGGGCGCGATGCCGAGGCGCAGTGGCGGCTGGCGGCCGCGCTGGCGCAAGGCGCGCCGCTGGTGCTCGACGCCGACGCGCTCGGGCTGATCGAGCGGCGCGAGATCGCGGCGGGAACGCTCGTCACCCCGCACGAAGGCGAGCTGGCGAAGCTGTGCGAGACCTTCGGGATTGCGGGCGGGGGCAAGCGCGACCGTGCGCGGGCGCTGGCCGCGGCGAGCGGACTGACCGTGCTCGCCAAGGGGCCGGATACGGTGCTGTGCGCCCCCGATGGGGAAACCCGGCTGTTCGCGCCCGGCCCGAGCTGGCTTTCCATTGCCGGAACCGGGGACGTGCTGGCGGGGATCGCCGCCAGCCGCATGGCGACCGGGCTCCCGGCGTTCGACGCGGCCGAGCAAGCCGTCTGGCTCCAGCACGAAGCCGCGCTGATTGCCGGGCCCGCATTCACCGCCGACGAACTGGCGCGAGCCGTGAAAGCCGCCTACGCGCGCTTCCTGTGAGCCAGACTTCCGAGATCGTACGCATCGCCGCGAAGGGCGACGGCGTGACCGCCGACGGCCGCCATGCGCCCTACGCCGCGCCGGGCGACCTGCTGCGCGCCGACGGCACCCTCGAACATGGGCCGCACCACGCGTTGCCGCCATGCCGTCACTTCGGCGTGTGCGGCGGGTGCCAGTTGCAGCATTGCGACGCGCCGGCGATCGCGCGCTATGTCTCGGAACGGGTTGCCTTCGCCGCGCAGGGGCAGGGCGTGGCGATCGGGGAACTGCTGGCGCCGCACCTCTCGCCGCCGCGCAGCCGCCGCCGCTGCACGCTTCACGCGCTGAACGTGGGCGGACAGCCGGCGGTCGGGTTTCGCGAGGCCGGCTCGCACCGCTTGGTCGATATGCGCGAATGTCACATCCTGCGGCCCGAACTGTTCGCGCTGGTTCCGGCGCTGCGCGGGCTGCTGGCGCGGCGCAAGGGGCGCTATGCCGCCGATATCGAACTGGCGCTGAGCGACCAGGGCGTCGATTGCGCGATTTCCGGACTGGCGGTCGAGGGTCTGGCGCAGACCGAGGAAATGCTGGGCTTCGCGCGCGACAACGGCCTGGCGCGGCTGACGCTCGATCATGGCTATGGGCCCGAGACGGCGTGGGAGCCCGAACCGCTCACCGTCACGCTGTCGGGGGTGCCCACAGGCTTTCCCAGTGGCAGCTTCCTCCAGGCGACCGCGGACGGCGAGGCGGCGCTGGCGGACGCGGTGCGCGAATGGCTGGCGGGCGCGCGCACGGTGGCCGATCTTTTCGCAGGGCTCGGCACGTTCGCCTTCGCGCTGAGAGGCGACGCCAAGGTGCTCGCGGTCGAGGCCGCGCGCGACGCGCATCTGGCCTGCAAGGTCGCCGCGGGGCGTTCGGGCGGAGCGGTCCATGCATTGCACCGCGACCTGTTCCGCAACCCGCTCCAGGCCGGGGAGCTGAATCGCTTCGACGCCGTGCTGCTCGATCCGCCCCGCGCCGGCGCGCGCGAGCAGATCGCGCGGCTCGCGGAAAGCACCGTGCCGCGGATCGTTTACGTCAGTTGCAATCCCTCGAGCTGGGCTCGCGATGCCGCGCGGCTGATCGAGGCGGGCTATCGGCTGGAGAAGGTCAGACCGGTCGGCCAGTTCGTCTGGTCGACACATGTCGAGCTGGCGAGCCTGTTCGTGCGGTAGTGCGGCCTGCCCAAAATGTGAGCCATTCCACCCCCCGTTCGTGCTGAGCTTGGCGAAGCACCGTTCGGCCCTTCGACAGGCTCAGGGCAAACGGATTGGAATTCGGGCAGGCACTCTAACCTCTCAGCGCGGCGAGGATCTGGTCGTAGAGCCAGTCGCCCGCGTCAGGTTCGACGTAGGCGTGCGTCGCACCCGGGCAGCGGTGAACGCGCGCGTCGGCAGAGTCCCATCCGGCGGAGAAGACCTGCGCGGTCCGGTCGGCCTCGGCGAGCACGATACGCACGGGGCCGTCGAAGCGGGCGAGGCCCGCGCTCATCTCCTGCGCCAGCGAGCCCGGCGCCGACCGTGGCCGGGCGGCTTTGGCGATCCCGCGGGCGAGCTTGCCCAGGTTCACACCGCCGGTAACAAGCCGCGCGATCTCCTTGGGATTTTTCAGTTTTTCC
>CAMPIA010000165.1 GCA_946886175.1 uncultured Altererythrobacter sp. | reverse complement strand
TGAAATCACATGCCCTTTTCCGTATTCGCACTTTTGTATGCGATGAATGGCTGCTAACGGCTCGGCGATGACCCGGCTATTGGCCCGCTCCTTCGTGCTCCAGCTGATCACGCTGTGCACCACTATCGGTGTCCTTTGGGCACCGGTGGCGGAAGCAGCCGAATGTGCGGACGAACCCGAAGTCGCGTCGCTAATCGAGCAGCACGGAAAATCGGGCGACGAAGATAGCGGCCCCGAGAAGCACGGCGCGTGCGCTCACGGCCACTGCCATCATGCCTCGCAGGCAATCGGTCGATCGAGCGAAGGCATGGCCCCCGTTTCGGTCGTTACCTTGATCTCGGGGATCGACTATTCCGCACTGAACTCCGGCATTATCGATCTGGCCACGCCCCCTCCTCGAGCCTGACGTCCTTCGCGCGTCGGACATCGCTCCGACGCCGTTCTGAACGTCAGCAGAGGAATTCAAAAAAATGTTCGCCATATTCTGGCGAGGCACCCTGGTTGCAGGGTTGGCCTCGGCCGTGTGCATGGGGCCCGCCACAGCGCAGGAACCCTCCGCCGTGTCGCTCGAAGAAGCGCTTGATCTCACCGGGGTCACGGACGGCGCGAGTTCTGCCGCCACCAACCCGCGGATCGTGGGTCCTCGTTCTGATTCCGAAGCGGCGCAGGCGCTCGTTGGGCAGGCGAGATTGCGGCCCAATCCGGAAGTTTCGCTCGAGGTCGAGAACATGGCCGGAAGTGGCGCCTTCTCCGGGCTCAGCGCTACCGAATACACGCTGGCTGTCGGTCAACGGATCGAACTCGGTGGCAAGCGCGGGGCGCGCGTCGAGGCGGCCCAGGCGCAGGCGCAACTGGCAGACCTGCGCGCAGACCTTGCCGACGCCGAACTCGGGTTCCTTGTCCGCGATCGCTACGTCGCGGCGGCTGCTGCAGCCGCCCGTGTCGATCTCGCCCGCGATGTGGTCGAGCGGAACCAAGAGCTTGCCCGCATAGCCGGTGTGCTCGTCGAGGTCGGCCGAGAGCCCCCGCTTCGCGCGCTACGCGCCGAGGCGGCGCTGGCGGAAGCGCGGGCAGAGCTGCAGGCTGCCGAGGCGACCAGCCTGGCTGCGCGCACGGCGCTCGCGGCACTCTGGTCGGGCGAAGGTGCGCCGCCGCTGGTTTCCAGCGACTTTCCCGACATCGATCCACCGGGTGCAGTGCTCGCCTCTGCAACAGGTCTTCAACTCGAGGTCGCTCGCGCCGAGAGCAGAGCTGCCGAAGCCGAAATCGACCGGGAGCGCAGCCTGCGCATTCCCGATCCGGTCGTTTCGGCCGGCGTGCGGCGCTTCGAGGAAAGCAACGACAATGCATTCCTGGTGGGCGTCTCGATCCCGCTTCCCTTCCCCAATCGTAACCAGGGCAATATCGCCGCCGCCGAGGCCAGGCTGCGTGCAGCCAATGCCCGCGAGGCGGTAGCGCTTGCCGATTTCGAGCAGGCGGTGACCCGCTCCCGGGCGGAATATCTCGCTGCCGAAGCCCGCGTCAAAACCCTTTCCGCCACGTCGCTCCCGCAAGCCGAGGAGGCGCTGCGGCTCGTCCGCATCGGCTACCGCAACGGCCGCTTCCCACTGATCGAGGTGCTGAGCGCGGCCGAGGCGCGCGATGCCATCCGCGAGGCCCTGATTGCCGCGCAGGAAGACCAGGGACAGGCAGCCGCCGAGCTCATCAGGCTGGCCGCACAATGAGGAAAATATCCATGAACCGCAGAACACTGGCGATCATCGCCGGGATTGCCATTCTCGCCGCGGCGCTGCTGATGCTGCTCTGGCCTGACAGCGAGGCCGAGACGCAAGCCGAGGGCGAAGCGCACGCCGGAGAAGAAGGCGGCGAAGCCAAGCAGCCTGAAGGGCTGGTTCTGCTCAGTGAAGAGCAGATCCGCACCGCGGAAATCGAACTTGCGACCGTCCGGACAGGCGCCGCGGTCGAGCTCGTTTTCCCAGCAACCGTCGCCGCCAGTCCTACGGCCAGCGCGCGGATCGATGCGCGTGCCTCGGGCGTCGTGCGCAGCATCGGAAAGACGCTGGGCGACTATGTTCGGCAAGGCGAAACCGTCGCGCGGATCGAAAGCGCCGATGCGTCGGCGCTCGCATCCCAGTTGAGTGCCGCACGGGCTCGGGTAACCGAGCTGTCGTCTGCCTACGAACGCGAACGCCGCCTGTTCGAAGAGAACGTCACAGCAAGGCAGGATCTCGAGGCCGCCCGCGCCAATCTGGATGTCGCCCGTTCCGAATTGAACCGGGCACAGGCCGCCGTCGCCGCTGCTGGTGTCAGCGGTGATGGCCGTTCGCTGGCGGTGACCAGTCCGCTGGCGGGCCGCGTGACGGCCGCACCGATCGTGCTCGGTTCCTTCGTCGATGCCGGCGAGGAGCTCTACCGCGTGGTCAACCCCAACGCTCTTCAGGTCGAAGTCGCGCTGCCGTCCGACGATGCCTCGCGCATCCAGCCGGGCGACGAAGCGGCGCTGATCATCGGCGACGGCCGCGAAGTGGGTGCGCGTGTGCGCTCGGTAACGCCATCGCTTGATCCGGAAAGCCGCAGTGCGACCGCCGTGCTCAGCCTGGTGCGACCGATCCCCGGGCTCCAGCCCGGCGCTTTTCTCCAGGCGCGTATTCGTCCCTCGGGAGAAGTCGACCGCGACCGCATCGCGGTGCCCGAAGACGCCGTACAGGTGCTCGAGGGACGCGATGTCGTGTTCGTACGTACGAAGCGCGGCTTCCAGGCACGCGAGGTGCAAACAGGCAGCCGTTCTTCGGGAACGGTGACGATCCTTTCCGGCATTCAGCCTGGTTGGAGCATCGCCACCGACAATGCCTTCCTGCTGAAAGCCGAACTCGAGAAGGAGGGCGCGACCCATGGCCATTGATCAGCCAGCTCCGTCCGCACCCGACAGTTCGGGCGAGGAACGCCATCGTCACGGCCTGATCGGGATGGTTCTCGACGTCGCTGTGCGATTCCGGTGGGCGATCATCGTCCTGACGGTATTCGCCGCGATTTACGGTGCGTTCAACCTGTTGCGTCTGCCGATCGATGCGGTTCCCGACATCACCAACACGCAGGTCCAGATCAACACCAGCGCGCCCGCGCTCTCGCCCTCGCAGGTGGAGACGCAGGTGACCTTTCCCATCGAGACCGGGCTCGCTGGGATCGAAGGACTGGAGATGACCCGTTCGATCTCGCGCAACGGTTTCAGCCAGGTCACCGCGATCTTCGAGGAAGGCACCGACCTGTACTTCGCCCGCCAACAGGTCAACGAACGGCTGGCGCCGATCGGCGCCTCGCTGCCCGAGGGAGCGGAACCCACCATGGGCCCGATCTCCACCGGCCTTGGCGAAGTGCTGATGTACACGATCGAATATGAATATCCCGGTGGCAAAGGTGCGCCGACCGGCCCACGCACAGGCTGGCAGTCGGATGGCAGCTTCATCACGGAACGCGGGGACAGACTCGAAAGCGAAGTGGCCAAGGCGGCCTATCTGCGCACCGTGCAGGACTGGGTCGTAGCGCCACTGATGCGTTCGATCGAAGGCGTGGCCGGGGTCGATTCGATCGGCGGCTATGAGAAGCAGTTCCTCGTTCAGCCCGATCCGGCCCGTCTTACTGGCTACGGTCTTTCTTTCGATTCGCTGATCGATGCGCTCGAGGCCGCCAATCTCGCGGCCGGTGCCAATTTCGTGGACCGCGCTGACGAGGCTCTGCTGGTTCGGGTCGATGCCAGGCTGGGCAGTATTGCGGATATCGAGGAGGCGGTGGTCGCCACTCGCGAGGGCGTGCCTATCCGCATCGGCGACGTGGCAACGGTCGAAATCGGGGGTGATCTGCGCACTGGCGCCGCCTCGCTCAACGGCGAAGAAGCCGTGGTCGGCACGGTGCTGATGCGCGCCGGTGAAAACAGCAGAACGGTCGCAGCCGGCGCTGCCGAGCGGCTCGAGGAAGTTCGAGCCTCGCTTCCGGAGGGCGTGGTTGCCGACATCGTCTATAACCGGTCTTCCCTGGTCGATGCGACGATCGCCACGGTTGAGAAGAACCTCCTCGAAGGTGCCTTGCTGGTCATTGCCGTGCTGTTCCTCTTGCTCGGCAACATCCGGGCCGCGATCAT
>CAMPIA010000164.1 GCA_946886175.1 uncultured Altererythrobacter sp. | reverse complement strand
ACGCGGCGGTCGAAAGCGAGCTGATGACGCTGATCAACCAGATCGAGATGCACGCGGGCAAGCCGGTGATCCTCAAGATCGATCCGGGGTTCGAGGATCGCTACCATCTCGCGGGGCTGTTCGAACGCAACCTGTGGCTCACCCGCACCCGGTTCGAGCCGACTTATGCCGGCCGCCCCTGGCTGCTGTGGACCGCCAATACCGCGCTGCGCACCGCGGCCAGCGACGAGCCCCTGCGCTGGGTGGTCGCGCGCCCTTAATCCATGCCTGTGATAGATCTCCCCGTCATTGCGAGGAGCGCAGCGACGAAGCAATCGATGGCCCCAGCCACGCATCTCTCCAGGCATCGCGAACTCGGGCCATGGCTTGCCGCGCGACCCTGCGGGTCGCTCGCAATGACGGGCGGATAGGGCATGCATGAAGACTTCCAGCCTGCGGTCTACATCATGGCCAATCACAAGGGCGGGACGATCTATGTCGGCGTCACATCCGACCTCGTGCAACGCGCTTGGCAGCATCGCGAAGGCGTTGGTGATGGCTTTACCAGGCGATACGGATGCAAGCGCCTCGTGTGGTTCGAACTGCACGGCACGATGGAGCAGGCGATCCTGCGCGAGAAGCAGCTGAAGGCAGGGTCACGGGCCAGGAAGGTCGCGTTGATCGTCGCCGAGAATCCGGATTGGCGCGACCTCTACTTCGACATACTCGGCTGATGCGGGTGGCGGGCCATGGATTGCTTCGTCGCTGCGCTCCTCGCAATGACAATACCTTGAATTTGTCATTGCGAGCGAAGCGAAGCAATCCATGGAGCAAACCTCTCGTATCGCCGCAGCGGACGATGTAGCGAACCGCACATGACCGACGAAGCCCTCATCGCCGCCGCGCGCGCCGCGGCCGAACATTCCTACTCGCCTTATTCGAAGTTCCCCGTCGGCGCGGCGCTGCGCTTCACCGACGGCAGCGTGGTCACCGGGGCCAATGTGGAGAACGCCAGCTACGGCCTCGCGCTCTGCGCCGAGACGGTCGCGGTGGCGAAGGCGATGGCGGACGGGGTGCGCGGCGGGCTGGAAGCGGTCGCGGTGACGGGGCCGGGCGATGCGCCCATCACGCCGTGCGGCCGCTGCCGTCAGGTCCTCAACGAGCTCGCCGCGCTCGGCGGGACCGATCCCGAAGTGCTGTGCGTGGGGCCGAGAGAGGTGCGCCGCACCCGGCTGAGCGCCCTGCTGCCTGATGCTTTCGGGCCGGCCAGCCTGAAGTAGCGCCCCCTCCCGCGCGGGGAGGAGGCGCCACGGATCAGAAGCGGACGCCGACCCCGGCAACCACCTGGTCGGTCGTAACGTCGCCGAATGCGCCGTCGGCGACGTCCTCGTAACGCGAGCGGCGATACTCGACCCGGCCTTCGAACGGGCCGGGCAATTGCACCTGAAGCCCCCCGCCGAAGCGCAGGCCGCCCGCGTTCTCCTCGAGCTCGTCGAGCGAGCCGGCCGAGGTGAACGCCTCGGTGTCGAGCGAGGTGTAGCCGACTTTGCCGTAAGCCGCGATGCCCGGGGTCAGCGCCACGCCCGCGCGCGCGCCGATATAGTACTGGCCGTCTGCGTCGAGGCCGTCGCGCGCGCCGGTGAAGCTGTCGGGGAACTCGGTCGAGCCGCCGCTGGTCGAAAGCTCGCCCTCGACCCCGACGAAGGCGCTGCCCAGGCTGATGTCGTAGCCCGCGGCCACGCCGTAGACCGCCGAATCGGCATCGGCGCTGACCGACCCGTCCGCCGATTCGACGTCGATCCCCTCGTAGCCGCCGATCGCCCCGACATAGAGGCCGCCGGGGGCGGTGTTGTCCTGCGCCATGGCGGGGGCGGCTGCGAGGCCGGCTGCGACCGCGGCCAGCGCGAAAACTCTTTTCATCGTTGTGTCCTTTCGCGTGCGTTGATGTGCACGCGCAGGCGATTCGGCGCGGGCGGCTTGCCTTGCCATGAACCGTCCGCCGACGCGGTTTCCCGGCGCGACGGGGCGAAAGGGGCGGGCGGTCAGTCCGCCGCTTCGAACCACTCGAGCAGCGCGCCGAGGCAGTCGCGGCCGAGTTGCTGGCAGCGCTCGGGCGACCAGTTCTGCTCGGGATCGGGCAGGTCGTCGTTGTCCTTGTAGGGCATCTCCAGCGTCATCGCGGTGGCGCCGAAGCGATGCGCGACCTGGGTGGTGCTCATGCTCATGTTCGCGGTGCCGCGCTTCGATACGGGATAGCCCTTCGCGCTCTGGAAGTCCGGCGTGCGGCGCTCGAGGATCGCGCGATAACGGGTGAAGCCGGCGAGATGGTCGTCGGTCAGCCCCGGAATGCCCTCGTATCCGGCGAGGAACACGGCGGGAATGGCCTCGTCGCCGTGGACGTCCATCGCGAAGTCGACCCCGGTTTCGTCCATTGCACCCAACAGCGCGAGCACTTCGGGCGACTTTTCGGGCGTCGGATTGTCCCATTCGCGGTTGAGGTTCACGCCCCCGGCGTTGGTGCGCAAGTGCCCGCGGCGCGACCCGTCGGGGTTGCAGTTCGGCACGACGTGGAAGCGGCAGCGGGCGCGCAGCGCGCGCGCGACCGGGTCGGCGGGATCGGTCAGCCGTTCGAGCGCGCCTTCCATCCACCATTCGGCCTGGGTCTCGCCCGGGTGCTGGCGGGCGTAGAGCCAGACCTGCTTCTCGCCCTCGCCCAGTTCGAGGCAGTCGATCGGCTGGCCGTCGAGCGTGGTGCCGAGGCGGCGGTAGTCGACCCCTTCGCTCGCCGCGCATTCGGCGACGAGGTCGTGGTGGCGCTCCATCGAATAGGGCGCGAAATAGGCGAACCAGGCGAGGTCGCTCGCAGGCGTGTAGCGCACGGTCAGCGTGCCGCCGTCTTCGTTCTTGTCGTAACTGGTCGGGGCCACGGCCCAGTATTCGCGGTCCTCGCTCACGCGGCAGTTGTAGCCCGGCCAGCCGAGCGGATAGGCGGAGCTCTCGAGCCCGGTGATCCTGAGCGTGATCTCACGGCCGCCCGCGCCGCTGGCGCGAAAGTGGAACCACTGCTTGAACTCGGACAGGTGGTCTGCGCGGATCGCGAGCGTCGCGCCCGCACCCTCGACCGAAAGCACCTCGATATTGCCGCCGTCGAAATTGCTGTCGATCTGAATGTCGTTGGCGTCCTTGTTCACGTTCGCGTTCACTCTTCGACCCTTACTTCTATCGTTTCGCCGTTGTTGCCCGGGAAATTCCGGAACAGCGCGTCCGCCACCGCCGCGGCGTTGGCGGGGGTATCGGCATAGGGCGAATTACCGCTGACCGAAAATTGCGCGCGGCCTTCCCAATATGTCGCGTTGCTCGATTTGTCACGGATCATCACCCGCACCTCGGTATCGATCATCTCGCGCGGGCCGCCCCCGCCGAGGTTGATTCCGAGCCCGAGGCCAAGCCCCGAGCCGTACGACCCGGTCGAGCCGCCCACCCCGACGCTGACCGGCCCGCGCCGCTCGCCGCCGGCCGTGCGGTAGCGTTCGACCTGCACTTGCGCGATCTGGGTGGCGGCAGCGCGCGACCCCTCGCGATAGCCGAGTGTCTCAAGCTCGCGCGCGATCGCTTCCTTGTAGGGCGCGAGCGCCAGCGAATCGCCATCGACGCCGGGCGCGGACTCGACGAAGATCGTGCCCTGGCCGAGCCGCGCGGTCGAGGCGGGTTCGAGGAACCGCGTGACTTCGACCGGGCCGGTGACGACCGGCGTGGCGCACGCGGCGAGCGAGGCCAGCGCGGTGGCGGCGATTGCGAACTTGACTGGTTTCACGAGGCGACTCCTTGTCGGGGCGGGCGAGGCGCGCGCCCGCTTCATCCGGACAACGCGTGAAACCGGCCTTGCGTGCCCGCGCGCAGGCGTGCACGAAACCGTTCCCTTATCACGTGCGACATAACAGGGCAGGATGAACGACAAGCTCCCCGTGCTGGTGACCGGCGGCGCCGGCTATATCGGCAGCCACGCGGTGCTCGCACTGCTCGATGCCGGCTGGCCGGTGGCGGTGATCGACGACCTCTCGACCGGGGTGCGCTTCGCGGTGCCGCCCCAGGTGCCGTTCTACCATGGCGACGTTGCCGATGGAGCGCTGCTCGCGCGGATTTTCGCCGAGCAGCGGATCGGCGCGGTGATGCATTTCGCCGGCTCGGTGGTGGTGC
>CAMPIA010000163.1 GCA_946886175.1 uncultured Altererythrobacter sp. | reverse complement strand
CCGGAGCCGACAAGGTCGGCGCCGAAGACCTGATGGAAGACATGCAGAACGGCAATCTCGACTACGGGCGCGTGATCGCCACGCCCGACATGATGGGCGTGGTCGGCCGTCTGGGTAAAGTGCTCGGCCCCAAGGGGCTGATGCCGAACCCCAAGCTCGGCACCGTGACGCCGAACGTGGAGCAGGCCGTTAAGGACGCCAAGGGCGGCCAGGTCGAATTCCGCGTCGAGAAGCAGGGCATCATCCACTCGGGCATCGGCAAGCTCTCGTTCAAGGACGAGGACCTGAAGACCAACTTCAAGGCGCTGACCGAGGCGGTGGTGAAGGCCCGGCCGAGCGGCGCCAAGGGCAAGTACGTCCAGAAGGTCACGCTCACGAGCTCGATGGGTCCGGGCCTCAAGCTCGACCTTGCGGAGATCGAGGGCGCCTGAGCCTTACGCTCTAACCGACAAGACGCTGAAGGGGCCGGGAGGAGCGATCTTCCCGGCCCTTTTGCGTGGGGCGTCAGCGCTTGAGCAGCCGCCGCGCCCCCGCCAGCACGCCCGAACGTTCGGCCATGCGCCGGCCGGTCGCGACCGATCGGTCGAAGCCGTCGAGCGCACCCATCAGCAGCCGGTTCGCGGTACTGCGGCGCAGGAGGAAGAAGCTCGCCGCCTCGACCGCGGCGGTGCCGAACAGCGCCTTGTGCGCGCCTTCGCCCTCGGTGAAATCGAAGAAGGTGAAGCGCGCCTCTGCGAACAGGCTTTCGAGCGCGGCGAGTTGATGCACCGCGCCGGGCGAGAGATGCGCGAGCGCCGGATCGTAGCCGAGCCAGGCGTAGATCAGCGTCTCTCCCTCGACCGGCAGGCACAGGTAGCTGGCGGGCTTGCCGTCGAGGAACAGGATCGAGGCGCGCAGGCGGTCGTCCGCCGCCCCCTCGCGCAGCCTGGCCTGGGCTTCGGCGGCTTCGGGCAGGCCGGCGCCGAGGCGCCTGCCCTGGTAGGTGCGGCGCGACAGCGGCAGCGCGGCGGCGAGGAAGGCGTCGAACTCGGCGCCCCCGCGGTATTCGCGCAAGTCGAGCGCGCCGCCGCCGGCTTCGGCGAACTTGCGCAGCTTGCGTCGCAGCGTCGAGCGGGTCTTGCCCGAAAACCCGGCCATGTAGGCGTCGAAACCGCCGTCCATCGCGATGTAGTGGCGCTGGTAGCGATGAACGCCGCCGGGCACGAGATCGGGCCGCGCGGCGGTGATCCGCGCGACTGCGCTGGCCGGCGCGGAGAGCACGCGGTAGCCCTCGGCGTCGTTCGGCAGCGGGGGCAGGCCGACGGTCTTGCCGACGACGAGATCGGCGAGCGAATACGCGACGGTCTCCAGCTCGCGCGATACTCCGAAAAGCTGGCGCGAGCCGACGACGAAACGGATCGGGGTCGCGGCCCGCATCAGCGGGCGCCGTAGAGGCGGTTCGAAACGGCCTGCTCGGCAATCCGCAGCGCTTCGCGCAGCGCGCTCGCCGGAAGCGGCGGGTGCACGTCTGGCGTGTCGCAAGCGACAGGTGGGCGCCCGGCGTAAGTCGCGCTTTCGACGCCCGGCATGGCGGCAATCCCGCGGCACAGGTCTTCGAACCGGCGGCGCACGACGGCGTTCACGCGCCGCCGCTCGCGGCACAGCAGTTCGAAACTGTGGGAGACGAGCGTGAAGCTCGCCGCGCCGTGATCGCGCGCGTGGCGGATCGCTGCGAGCATTTCGTGAGTGGAAATCGCGGTCACTTGCGCGTGACGCAGCCCGCCGCCCAGCGTGCCGATGCAGCCGGTGGGAACCTCGATCACGCCGCAATGGCGCGCCGGGAGGCGATCCTCCCGGGTCAGCGAGATGCGGCTTGCACCCCCTTCGATGCCTGGCGTGTGGCTCGAATCGTAGGCCAGCCCGATCGCGGCGAGCGCGCGCAGCGTATCGTCGTTCGCGCCGTAGTTGCCCGCCCGGAACGCGACCGGCGGCGGCGCGCCGGCGGCGACGAGCGTGTCGCGCGCCCACGAGAGGATCGCGCACTGCTCGTCGAACGCGAAGTCGGCGATGTTCTGCCCGGTCTTGCCGAACGGGTTGGCCGCTCCCGCGAGTTCGAGCCATTCGGTGTGGCAATGCAGTTGCACGTCGTGCCCGGCCGCGACGATCGGCTCGACCACGTCGGCGATCGCGGCACGGCCCCAGAGCAGCGCGGGCATCGGATCGACGAAGAACACGCCCTTGATCCCGTGCCGGTCCATCAGCCGCATCTTGTAGAACAGGCCCGCGGGGCCGCTCGGCGTCTCGCACGCGATCGAGCGCGCGAAATTCTCCGCGCGGCCGCGCGCGGCGAGACCCGCCGCATATTCGGTGTCGATCGTCAGGTAGACCGCGGTCATACGCGGGCGACTATCAGATCGAGGTTAAAGCCGGGTTAGATGCCGCCTGGAGTGAAGTCGAAGCCGAGTTCGCCCAGGCCCTCGCACAATGTGTGGACGCAGCTTTGCAGCGCGTCGGCGTCGGTCGAACGGATCACGAAGTTCGAACCGACCTTGCCTTCGCGGAAGAACGGATAGCTGCCGATCTGGCAGCCCTCGTGCGCTTTCTCGACTTCGCGCAGCAGCACCGCCACCTCGCTCTCGGGGATGAACCCGCCGACGGTCTCGCTCAACAGCGGCGCACCGCCTTCGAGCGTTCCGGTCAGCGCGTCGAGCATCTGCGCGGCGATGTGCGGCACGCCCGCCATCATGTGGACATTGCCGATCCTGATCCCCGGCGCGCCCGACATGCGGTTGGGGATGAGATCGGCGCCTTCGGGCACGCGCGCCATGCGCAGCCGGCCTTCGTTGAGCCCGCCCTTGCCCTCGTAATACTTCTCCAGCACCGCGCGGGCCTGCGGGTGGACGACCACCGGAACACCGAGCGCGGCGGCGACCGCATCGACGGTGATGTCGTCGTGCGTCGGGCCGATGCCCCCGGTGGTGAAGAGGTAGTCGTTCGCTGCGCGCAGAGCATTGACCGCCTCGACGATCCGCTCGATCACATCGGGCACCACGCGCACTTCGGCGAGGCGAATGCCTTGCACCTGAAGCCAGCTCGCGACCTGGGCGATGTTCTTGTCGTGGGTGCGGCCGGAGAGAATCTCGTCGCCGATCACGACGAGTCCGGCGGTGTAGATGCGGTCGCTCATGAGGCGGGGTTAGGCTATTGCGCCGGTTTGAAAAAGTCCTTCGTCATTGCGAGCGTAGCGAAGCAATCCATCGACCTGACCATGGATTGCCGCGCCGCCTCGGGCGGCTCGCAATGACGGCCAAATCCTGATTACTCCGCCGCCTCCAGCTGCTGTTCCTGTGGCTCGACCGACTTCGCGCCCGCATGGCGAAACGCCAGGACGCCGTCGTCGACCGGATCGCTCGCCATGCGCTTGCGGTCGATCACGTATTCCTGGTTGAGCCGCCAGGGATAGGCGAGCGCGTTCTTCGGCATGATGTGCTTGCCGCGCTGGATATAGCCGGAGGAGAAATCGAAGATATCGTCCTCCTCCAGCGAGGCTTCGCCGGCTTCGGTCAGCACCGGCACCGCCACCTGCGCACCCTTCGCCGCCATTGCATTGAGCACGCGGCAGACGAAGGCGGAATTGATATCGGCGCGCAGGGTCCAGCTCGCGTTCAAGTATCCGAACACCGCCGCGAGGTTGGGCAGGTTCGAGAACATGCAGCCCTTGTAGTAATAGCGCTGTGCGAAATCGACCGGCGCGCCGTCCTGGCTGACCGCGATCTTGCCCGCGATCGCGAGCTTGAGCCCGGTCGCGGTGACCACGATGTCCGCCGGAAGCACCTTGCCGCTCTCGAGCTCGACCCCGCCCCCGACGAAGCGCGCGATGCGACCGGTCACCACCTCGGCCTTGCCGCCCCGCATCGCCGAGAACAGATCGTCGTCGGGCACGAGGCAGAGCCGCTGGTCCCACGGATCGTAGGGCGGGGTGAAGGGCGCGAGATCGAAATCCTCGCCCATCGATTTGCGGATGCGCTTGTGCAGCCCGTCCTTCACCTTCTGCGGCTTGTCACGCGCCAGCTTGAAGCTGAAATCCTGCATCTTGATGTTCTTCCACCGGGTGATCCGGTAGGCGAGTTTCTCGGGCAGGAACCGGCGCAGAAGGTTGGCCAGCGCATCCTTGGCCGGGCGCGAGAACATCCAGGTGGGCGTGCGCTG
>CAMPIA010000162.1 GCA_946886175.1 uncultured Altererythrobacter sp. | reverse complement strand
CGATCACCGCCGTCTCGCCATGCGGCCGCGCGGCGACGAGGATGGCGGGGGCGCGAAACTGCATCGCGCCCCCTTAGCCGGTCAGGCCAGCATGCGCACCTTCGGTTCGCGGTCGTAGAACCGCTTTGCCGCCGCCTCGATGAAATCGGCGCCGAGGCCGGTGACGCCCTCGTCGGGTTCGACCCCGGCCTTGTCGAGAAGGGCCTTTGCGCCCTTGCCCGCGCCGATCGCCTTGAGGTGCCCGAACGCATCCATCACGAACTGGACCGCTGCACCATCCTTGGTGAGCGCGTCGGCATCCTCCTTGGTGAGTACCAGCGCGACCGCGTCGAACAGCACCGAGGGGCTGCCGGCGAGCTGCCCGTCGGCGCCGAGCCCGACCTTGGGGGCGACGAAGAACGCCGTCCCGCCGGCCTTCTCGATCGCCCCTTCGAGCTTGTCGAGCTCGGCCTGGGTGCTGCCGTCGCCGAACAGCACCGCGACCTTGCGGCCTTCGAGCTTGTCCTTGGCGTTCTTCTGAATCGAAAGCGCGGGGCTTTCGTCCATCTCCACCCGCTCGCGCGCGGCGGGGGCGGCGTCGGGCAGATCCATCGCCAGCCCGTCGGCGACGCGCCGCGCCAGTTCGTCGTCGATGTTACGCAGCCGTGCGACGACGCGGAGGCGGACATGTTCGAGCGCCACCTTCGAAAGTTCGAAGACGATCGCACTGGCGATATGGGCCTGCTCGTTGGGGGTCTGCGAACGGAAGAACAGCCGCGCCTGGCTGTAGTGGTCCGCGAACAGTTCGGGCCGCACGCGCAGCTGTTCGCCCGCCTCGTCGCCGATATCGAGCGGCGCATAGCTGACGAAGCCCGTTTCGGGGCATTCGCGCGGTCCGCCCTCCTCGCCGCTCTGCGCGAGACTGTTGGGCTCGTAATTCGCGCGCCCGGCCGGCACGTCGGTCTGCATCATGCCGTCGCGATTGAAATTGTGCATCGGGCATTTGGGCGCGTTGATCGGAATCTGGTGGAAGTTGCTCGTCCCCAGACGCGACTTCTGGGTGTCGAGGTAGGAGAACAGACGCCCCTGCAGCAGAGGATCGGCGGTGAAGTCGATGCCCGGCACGACATTGCCGGGACAGAACGCGACCTGCTCGGTCTCGGCGAAGAAGTTGTCCGGATTGCGGTCGAGCTCCATCCGTCCGATGATCTGGATCGGGCAATCTTCCTCGGGGATGAGCTTGGTCGCGTCGAGCACGTCGTAAGGCTGGGCCTTGGCGAATTCCTCGTCGAAGATCTGGATTCCCAGGTCCCAGGCGGGGAAATCGCCGCCGTCGATCGCCTCGAACAGGTCGCGGCGGTGATAGTCGGGGTCGGCGCCGGCGATCTTGACCGCTTCGTCCCAGCAGAGCGACTGCATGCCCAGCACCGGCTTCCAGTGGAACTTGCAGAAGCTCGACTTGCCTTCGGCGTTGACCAGCCGGAAGGTGTGGACGCCGAAGCCTTCCATCATGCGCAGGCTGCGCGGGATCGCGCGGTCGCTCATCGCCCACATGATCATGTGCATTGTCTCGGGCATGAGCGAGACGAAATCCCAGAAGGTGTCGTGCGCGCTGGCGGCCTGCGGATAGCCGCGGTCGGCCTCCATCTTCACGCTGTGGACCAGGTCGGGAAACTTCATCGCATCCTGGATGAAGAACACCGGGATATTGTTGCCGACCAGATCCCAGTTGCCCTCGTCGGTGTAGAACTTGACCGCGAAGCCGCGCACGTCGCGCGGCGTATCGACGCTGCCGGACCCGCCGGCGACGGTCGAAAGGCGCGTGAAGACGGGGGTTTGCTTACCATTTTCCTGGAACGGCGCTGCACGGGTCAGCTCGGGAATGGCCTTGGTGCAGGTGAACGTGCCGTGCGCGGCCGAACCGCGCGCGTGGACGATCCGCTCGGGAATGCGCTCGTGATCGAAGTGGAAGATCTTCTCGCGCAGCACGAAGTCCTCGAGCAGCACGGGGCCGCGCGGCGAGGATTTGAGACTGTTCTGGTTGTCGGAAACGCGAATGCCCTGGTTGGTCGTCAGATGCGCTTCGGCCTGCGAGTGGTCGCCGCGCGGCGATACCCGCTGGTGCGTTTCTCCGCCGTTGCCTTCGTCGGTGTCGAACGGACGCGAGTCGCCGGTCGATGTCCTGGATGCTTTGGCCATGGGGCGGTTCCTTGAAATGGGAGGATAGGAGTTCGGAGGATGAGAGTTTCGGTAGCGAGGGCGCCCGGGCCGGCCGGCGCGATGCCTCAGGCGGGAGCGGGCTGGCTCCGGCCTTCGTGGTCGGGTGCGCCTCGCCCGCCGATCGAGGCCGCGACCGCAAGGCTTTCGCCGCGGCCCACCGACCAGTTCTTCTGCATGCGCACGCCGGGATTGGGCGCGCACCAGATTTCGCCCGTCGCGTCGATCGCGGTAACCCAGATGAGATTGTGTTCCTGGCCGTAGTCGATCAGGCCCAGCGCATAGCCGTCGCCCTTACCCAGAACATGAAGCGGCAACGGAGGATCGAGTTGGGTGAACATGAGTCGCCCTTTCCCACCCGCAACGGGTGGTTCGGCGCGTGGTTCCAATGTTGATTTTTGTCAGGAAGGGCGGCGGGTTAGCCGCCGCCGATGCGCGCTTCGAGTGCGGCGATCCGGTCGGCGAGCGCATCGTTTTCCTCGCGCGCCTTCGCCGCCATCGCCTTGACCGCGTCGAATTCCTCGCGGCTCACGAAGTCCATCCCGCCCATCGCTTCCTTCACGCGGTCGCGGGCGCTTTCGCGCGCTTCGCGGGTCATGCCGGCGAACGTGCCCGCGGCCCCGTTGAGGAGCTTGACGAAATCGGCGACCATCGGGTTCTGGCTTTGCATGGCGGCTATTTGGGCGCGAGGGGCGCGAAGCTCAACTCAAATCTCGATCCGCTGCACCGCGCCGCTTTCCCCGGCCGTGCCGTCGGCATGGGGGTTGAGGCGCAGAAACTCGTAGTTGAGCAGCGTCGCGAACAGGATCCAGGCCAGATAAGGCAGCAGCAGCGCGCCGGCGAGGCGGCGCACGCGCCAGAACAGCACGATCGTGGCGACCACCAGCACATCGAGCACCGCGATCATGGCGAGCGCGGCGGCGATCTGGTGCGCGCCGAAGAACGTGGGCGTCCACGCGAGGTTGACCGCGAACTGGAGCGCGAAGAGCACGATCGCAGCGGTCCGTCCGCGCGCACCCCAGGCGGCGCAGACGAGCGCGAGCGCGAACCCCATCATCGCGTAGAGAACGGTCCACACGATCCCGAACCACACCGGCGGCGGGAAGATGGCGGGCTTGGCGAGCGCCGCGAACCACGGGTTCTCCGGTCCGCTCTGCGCTACCGCGCCCGAAAGGTAGCCGAGCAGTACGCAGGCCGGGACGGTGAGCAGCGCCCAGCGGACGAAGCTGGCGCGCAACTGGCCGCGCGAAGCGAGAGCGGTCATGGAATCTCCCAGAATACCGGCGATTCGGCGGCGCGATATTGGCGAGGCGGCGGACGGTGCGCAAGCGAGCGGTGCGTAGCGGCTCGCGAGAGACTTACGCGGAGGCGCGTAAAAAGCGGGCGTCTCGCGCTTCTTTCGTCATCGGAGGGTGAGATTGCGCCCGGCCGAGATGAGAAACTCCACGTTCCCCTCCGGTCCGGTGATCGGGCTCTCGACCACGCCCTGGACCGCCCAGCCCGCATGTTCGAGCCAGTCGCGCACCTCGCCGCAGACGCGCGCGTGGAGCGCCGGGTCGCGCACCACCCCGCCCTTGCCCACTTCCTCCCGGCCGACCTCGAACTGCGGCTTGATGAGCGCCACCAGCCGGCACTGCGCCGCAGCCAGTTCCATCGGCCTTTCCAGCACCTTGGCGAGCGAAATGAACGACGCGTCGCAGACGATCCAGTCGCAGGCGCGGTCGATCTGCCCGGCGGCGAGAATGCGCGCGCTGGTCTGTTCGAGCACCGTCACACGGCTGTCCTGGCGTAGCTTCCAGGCGAGTTGGTTGGTGCCCGAATCGACCGCGAATACATGGCTCGCGCCCTTGCTCAGCAGCACGTCGGTGAAGCCGCCGGTCGAGCTGCCGACGTCGATCGCCACCGCGCCCGCCGGGTCGAGCGCGAAATGCTCGAGCGCGTGCGCCAGCTTGATCCCGCCGCGCGAAACCCACGGATGATCGCGCCCGCGCACCTCGAGCG
>CAMPIA010000161.1 GCA_946886175.1 uncultured Altererythrobacter sp. | reverse complement strand
ATACCCGACGATCCTCTACTTCCACGGCAACGGCGCCGACTGGCAATCGAGCGTGGTCGCGACCGACCGGCTGACCCCCGAAGGCTACGGCGTGCTCGCCGCCGAATACCGCGGCTATCGCGGCAACCCCGGGCGCCCGAGCGAGCAGGGGCTCTACCGCGACGGGCACGCGGCGCTCGCCTGGCTCGGCGAACAAGGCGTGGCGCCCTCAGACATCGTGGTGATCGGCAATTCGATCGGCGCGGGCGTCGCCACGCGGATCGCGAGCGAAACTCAGCCCGCCGCGCTGATCCTGATCTCGCCCTTTTCCAGCCTGACCGAGCTTGCCGCCGAAAAGATCCGCTGGCTACCGACCGGCCTGCTGCTGCGCGATCGCTACGACAATTCGGCGGCGCTGCCCGCCGTCGAGAGCCCGGTGCTGATCCTCCACGGCGACGCGGACGATCTGATCCCGGTCGCCCATGCCCGGCGGCTCGGGGCGACGCGGCCGGGGACGGAGCTTGTCATCGTGCCGGGCGCGGGGCACGAACTCGCCTGGCTGCCCGAAGCCGAATGGCGCGCGCTCGCATTCCTCGAGCGCGTCGTGCCCGAAGGAGAGGATCTGTGAGTCTGATCGAACTGACGACCGAAGCGGGCGTCGCCACGCTGACCTTCAACCGGCCCGAGACGATGAACCCGCTCGGCGCGGCCGGGGACGGCGCGGAGGTGGAGGCGGCGTGCGAGGCCATCAACACCGATCGGGAGGTGCGATGCGCCATCCTGACCGGCGCGGGCAAGGCGTTCTCGGCGGGCGGGGACATCAAGGCGATGCGCGACCGGAGCGGCAATTTCGGCGGCAATCCGGCCGAGATCGCAGAGGGCTACCGCACCAATATCCACCGTGCCCTGCGCGCGCTCGACGCGCTCAAGGTCCCGCTGATCGCGGCGGTCAACGGTCCGGCGATCGGGCTCGGCTGCGATCTCGCCTGCCTCGCCGATATCCGGATCGCCGCGAGCACTGCGAAATTCGGGGTGACCTTTCTCAAGCTCGGGCTGGTGCCCGGCGATGGCGGGACCTGGATCCTGCCGCGCGTGATCGGCCATTCGCGCGCCGCCGAACTGTTCTACACCGGCGACGTGATCGACGCCGAAACCGCCCGCGAATGGGGGCTGGTCAGCCGCGTCGTCGCGCCCGAAGCGCTCATGGACGAGGCGCGCGCGATGGCCGCGAAGATCGCCGCGATGCCACCGCAGGCGCTGCGCGCGACCAAGACGCTGCTGCGTCAGGGCCGCTCGATCACCTACGACACCGCGCTCGAACTCGCCGCGACCACCCAGGCGCACATGCACCACACCCACGACCACGCCGAAGGGGTCGCCGCACTGATCGAAAAGCGTGCGCCGCGTTTTACCGGGCGCTGAGCGGGTCCGCTAGAACCAGCGCCACACGCCCGCCGGAATGCCCGCGGCGTGGATGTGCGACCACGTGACGAGCAGCCATAGCGCGAACGCGAGGAGCCAGAGCAGCGCGCCCGCACGCGGCAGGGCGCTCCAGCGGGGCCAGTAGCGGGTCTTGGCCTCCCACCCGGCCCACGCCTCGCCCATCAGCACGCGCTTCTTGCGGTCCTGCATGTGCGCGCCGAGCAGCGCGAGGATCAGCACCGCGCCCGCCACAACCAGCGTGCGCACGCTCCACCACAGCACGATGTGCGAAATCGCCCAGAGCGCGAAGCCCCACATCATCGGGTGGCGCGTGACCGCGAAGACGCCCGATGGATCGCGTTCGGCCGCCTTCGCCGCGCCGGGATCGGGCAGCGCCGGGTTGCCGCGCAGCGAGCCGAGCAACAGCACCAGCGCGGGTAATGTGAGCAGGGTCGCAATCCCCCAGCCAATTTCTCCCGAACCGGGCAGGTCGGCCGGCGGCGCGGCACGGAAGGCGAGCGCCATCCACGCGAAGGTCGCCAGCGCAACGAGCGAATAGATGCCGAGGAAGGGACCCGCGCCGACCGCACGCACGAGCGGGGCGCGCAAGGGATGCGAAAGCGCGAAATGCGTGCCCACGAACGCGACCGAGGCGGCGCCGAGCGACAACAGGGCTTCACTCATGGCATTTCTCCCTGAAACGCCATTAAGTATCAAATTAAAACCTATGACGCAATCGGCTAACCCTCGATTGCGAGGAGTTCGATCGTGAACAGCAGGGTCGCATTGCCGGGGATCGGCCCCTTGCCCTTCGGGCCATAGCCGAGGTCGGCGGGCACCGCGATCTCGATCGTGTCGCCCACCGCCATGTGCGGGATCGCCAGCTGCCACGCCTTGACCAGCTTGCCGAGCGGGAAGGTCGCCGGCTCGCCCCGATCCCACGAGCTGTCGAAGGTGGTCCCGTCGGTCAGCGTCCCGGCGTAGTGGACCGTGACGGTATCCTCGACCGTGGGATGCGGTCCGACGCCGTCGCCCTCGACCCGCCGGATGCGCAAGCCACCGGGCAGCGTGCCCCAGCCGTCCGCCGGCTGGAGGCGCGCGAGCGCGGCCTGCTGTTCGTTGTGCCAGGCGGCATCCTGCGCGCGGTCGGCCGCGGCGTCCTGCGCCACGGCGGGCGCGAGCGCGAAGGCCGCGACCGCCATCGCCGCCGCGCCGAGCGCCCCCAACGTCGCCGAGGCGCCTGCGGGGCGCGGGGCCCGGTTACCAGTCATAGGCTTCGGGCAGCGCGCCGCGGTCGATCTCGCGGTAGCGATCGCGCAGGCCGGTCTGGTGGTTCTCCAGCGGCTGCTCGATGCCGTCGATATAGACCCGTACCGGGGCGGAGGAGACCTCCAGCGGGTCGCCGTTCCACACCACCACATCTCCGGCCGCGCCCGGCGCGAGCACGCCCAGCCGGCCGCCGTAGCCGCTGATCTCCGCCGGAATCGAGGTGATGCTCGCGAGCGCCTCGCCCCAGCTCAGCCCCGCGGCGCGCGGAATCTCGCCCAGCGCGACCAGATTGCCGGCGAACTGCGTGAGGTAGCGCGGCTGTTCCATCGCGGTAGCGTTGATCGCAACCTTGACGCCCGCGGCCTGCATGCGGCCGATATTGCTCTGCGTCGAAGCGAGCTCTTCGAACTGCGCGGGCAGATCGTTGAGCGCGTCGGCGATCACCGGCACTCCGGCGGCGGCAATCGCGTCGGCGACCATCCAGCCCTCGCTCGCGCCGACCAGCACCAGCTTCAGGTTCGGAAACTCGCGTGGCAGCGCGAGCACCGAACGGATGTCTGCCGCGCGCTCGACGTGGACGTAGAGCGGCTGGCGGCCGTTCACCACCGGGACCAGCGCGGCGGCGTCGAACCGGGTGAGCAGGACATCGCTGGCGCGTTCGGCCTCGCTTTCCACGAGGCGCGGATCGATCGGCAGGTCGTCTCCGGTGCTGATCTCGGCAGGGCGGCTGGCGCCCCCGATGAGGCCCGTCTCCTCGCCAAATCTGCCCGCTTCGCGCAGCGCGTTGCGCAGCAGCGTGTGCGCTGCCGTGCGGCTGCCACCCGCGAGACGTGCGCCCGTTTCGCCGAGCTCGACGAACTGGAACGCACGCGGCCGGCGCACCGCCTGCGGATCGTCTCCGAGATCGATCATCGCGCCCTGCCCGGCGAAGATCGAGCTCGCCGCGTTGGGCGCCACCGCGGCGCGGGTGATCCCCCCGGCGCGACTGACGAGGATGTGCTGCGAGCGCGGATTGACCGCGGGCGCGGCATCGAGCGCGGCGCTGAACGGCGAGTTGCGCGCGGAGGTGTCGTTGCTGTCCTGAACCGCGCCGACGTCCAGCAGGCCGAGATCGGTGACCGTGGCGAACAGGCCTGGAGTGACCCAGGCCCCCGTGCCGTCGGATACCGGAACGCCCGCCGGCACCTGGACATCCGCGCCCACCGCGACGACCTTGCCGCCGCGCACCACGACGGTGGCGTTCTCGATCGGCGCGCCGCCATCGCCGGTCGCGACGGTGGCGTTGGTGATCGCGAAGTCCTGCGCCGAAGCGGTCGACGAGAAGGCGAGCGCGGCGGCGCCCGCAAGCAGCATGCGCGCGATCATTTCACGTCTCCTTCACCGGGCTGGCCGAGTTCGAAGTCGCTCACCGGGCGGCGCTGCGGATCGAGCGCGTCGAACATCAGCGCGCCGTCGATCCACACTTTCTCGGGGCGCGAATAGACCGACAGCGGATCGCCGTTCCACAGCACCACGTCGGCCATCTTGCC
>CAMPIA010000160.1 GCA_946886175.1 uncultured Altererythrobacter sp. | reverse complement strand
TCCTTGCCCGATGCGCTCAACGCGCCGCTCCCGTTTCCTTCGGGGTCGCCGGGTCCGCACCCCATTCGCTCCAGCTGCCGTCGTAGAGCGCGCCGTCGTGCTTGCCGAGGAGCGCGAGTGCGAACAGCAGCACCGATGCGGTGACTCCGCTGCCGCAGGTCGCGGTCACGGGACGATCCAAGTCGATTCCTGCTCCCTCGAACGCGGCACGCAATTCTTCGTTACGCTTGAAGCTCCCGTCGTCGCTCAGAACCGCGCGATAGTGCAGGTGGCGCGACCCGGGAATGTGTCCGCCCGCAAGACCGTGCACAGTGTCCTCCTGCGCCCCGGTGAAACGCCCGGCGTCGCGCGCGTCGACCACCTGCTCGGCGCGGCTGGCCACATTGGCGAGCATCTCGGCCTTGCTCCGGACGCTTCCGGTATCCGCGTTGTAGGCGGCTCTTTCGATGTGGGCGGGGGAGGCTTTGCCGGCCTCGACCGCGCGGCCCTCGGCGCGCCACTTTTCGAAGCCGCCGTCGAGCACCGCGACCTCGCGCCACCCGAACATGCGGAACACGAACCATGCGCGCGCCGAGGTACGCAGCACGCTGTCGTCGTAGAGCACCACGCGCTCCCCGTCCTTCACGCCGAGCGCGGCGAGCCGTTCGGCGAACTGCTCGGCGGTTGGCAGCGCGGCCGGGACCGGCGAGGCAGGATCGTTCAGCGATGCGAGATCGAGGAAGCGCGCCCCGGGAATATGCCCCTCGCCGAACTCGGCCGCGGCGTCGCGGCCCGCGCTCGCGAGGTGCTTGGTGGCGTCGAGCACGGTCACGGCGGCGAGATTGTCCGCCAGCCAGTCGGTCGAAACGAGCATGTCCATGCCGCAGGGGTAGCCGGGACCGCGCCCCTAGTCGAGCGGGCGCAATCCGATCGCCTGATAGACTTGCGGCATCTCGTCGAGCCGGAACGGCTGGAGGTTGCCGCCTTCCCGGTCGGGTAACTGGCCGATGAGGAAAGTGCGCGCGAGTGGCGGCTTGCCCTTCGCCGCGAGGCGCAGCCGCAGTAGCGGCACATAGACCGCCGCGCGGCCTTGCGGGATCGCGCGCACCTGCTGGAGGGGCAGGCGGACCTCGCCCGCCACCTCGATCGTCTCGCCCGGCGCCAGCGCCGCAATGGTGCGCATCGGCGCAAGCTGCACAGCCGCGTCGGCCAGCTGCTCGCCGATCGGGGCGGAGCCGTGCGCGGTCACCAGATCCGCCTCGATCGCGAGATCCTCCCAGCGCTCGGCGCTGTGGTTCTCGAGCACCACACGGTAGGCGAACGTCGCGTTCATCATGCTGCGGCTGAAGCGCACCGGTTGCGCGGAGAGCGAGACGCCGTCGGCCTTCGGCGCGACCGCTGGTTGCGGTCGAGGCTGCGGTACGGCCTGGGGTTGCACCGCGGGCTCAGGCTCGGGCCTCGGTTCGCGGCGCGCGAGCGGGGGCTCGATCACCGGGACGGGGGCCAGCTCCTCGCGCCGCCGGAGGAACCAGTAGCCCGCGCCCGCAGCGGCGAGCGCCGCGACCAGCGCCGCGAGCCAGGGAACGAGCGAACCACCTTCCTCGGGCGGGATCGCGGTCGGAGCCGGGGGAGCCGCAGGCGGAGGCGGCGTGAAGTCCACCGCAGTGTCGGTGCCGGCCGGCGTCTGCTCGGCGGCAGTCGTGGGCGGCGGCGCGTCGGCGTCGGCCCCGGCTTGCTCGGCGGGAGCCTGCGTGGCGCGCGGCGCCGGTTCGCTGCGCTGAGTCTGGGGCGGTGTCGGCGTCAGCTGTGGCGGCGGCAGATCGACGGGAATGCGCGGCGTCGGCTGCGTCGTGGGTCGCGCGGTCGGCCGATCGGTGGGGACGACGCGGGGCGTTGTCCGCACCGGGGCGTCGGGATCGACCGGGCCCTCGACGTTGGGCGTGGCGGTTTCGTCGGGATCGGGCGGAAGCTGGAAGTCGCTCAGCGATCCCTGCTGCTGCGCCCACGCGGGCGCGGCAAGCGCGAGGGCCGTTGCGGCGACCGAAACTGATGTGCGAATGTGCATATATCCCGAAGGCGATTGCGAAGACCGGGGCGCGCTGAATAGGCTCTGAACTGCGAAGTGCAATCCCGCGGGTTGTGCGGCGCGCACGATGGGGGCACATGCGCGGCATGAGCGACACACCCCGCACCACGCATCTCGGCCAGGCGAGCGCCCTGCCGGCATCGCCCGAGGACGCCGGGCTCGACTACGTGCCCAACCCGCGCGAGGGCGCGCTCTACCTCGTGCGTTTCGCCGCTCCCGAGTTCACCTCGCTATGCCCGGTGACAGGCCAGCCCGACTTCGCGCATCTGGTGATCGATTACGCGCCGGGGGCCACGATCGTCGAATCGAAGAGCTTGAAACTGTTCCTCGCCAGCTTTCGCAACCACTGCGGTTTCCACGAAGACGTAACGGTCGGCATCGGCCAGCGGCTGACGGCCGAAATGAAGCCGAAGTGGCTTCGGATCGGCGGCTACTGGTATCCCCGCGGCGGCATTCCGATCGACGTCTTCTGGCAGAGCGGCGCGCCGCCGAAGGACTTGTGGGTGCCCGAGCAGGGCGTCGCGAGCTATCGCGGCCGCGGATGAGCGAGACCCGCACCGAAACCGACACGATGGGCCCGGTCGAGGTGCCCGCCGATGCGCTGTGGGGCGCGCAGACGCAGCGCAGCCTGGAGAATTTCCGTATCGGCGGCGAGCGTCTGCCGTTGCCGCTGGTCCACGCGCTGGGGACGATCAAGCGCGCCGCGGCCGAAGCCAATCGCGAAATCGGCGCGCTCGACTCGAAGCTAGCGGATGTCATCGCCGAGGCGGCGCAGGAGGTGATCGACGGCAAGCTGGACGAGCAGTTCCCGCTCGTCGTGTGGCAGACCGGATCGGGCACCCAGTCGAACATGAACGCGAACGAGGTGATCGCCAACCGCGCGATCCAGCTCCTCGGCGGCGCGATCGGATCGAAGTCGCCGGTCCATCCCAACGACCACGTCAACATGAGCCAGAGCTCGAACGACACCTTCCCGAGCGCGATCCATATCGCCGCGGCGGGTGAGATCGTGCGCGCGCTGTTGCCCGCGCTCGAGGCGATGCGCGCCGAACTCGACGCCAAGGCGAAGGCCTGGGCGGACATCGTCAAGATCGGCCGCACGCACACGCAGGATGCGACGCCGCTGACGCTGGGGCAGGAATTCTCGGGCTACGCCGCGCAAGTCGCGAACGGGATAGCGCGGATCGAGCTGACGCTTCCCGGACTTTACGAACTGGCGCAGGGCGGCACGGCGGTCGGCACCGGGCTCAACGCGCCCGAGGGTTTCGCGGAAGAAATCGCCGCGCGGATCGCCGCGATTACCGGACTGCCGTTCGTGACCGCGCCCAACAAGTTCGAGGCGCTCGCGGCGCAGGATGCGCTGGTCTTCGCGCACGGCGCGCTCAACGCGCTCGCCGCGAGCCTCTACAAGATCGCAAACGACATCCGCTTTCTGGGCTCGGGTCCGCGCTCGGGGCTGGGCGAACTGGCGCTGCCCGCAAACGAGCCGGGCAGCTCGATCATGCCGGGCAAGGTCAATCCCACCCAGTGCGAGGCGCTGACGCAAGTCTGCATCGAGGTGTTCGGCAACCACGCCGCGCTGACCTTCGCCGGCAGCCAGGGCCAGTTCGAGCTCAACACCTATCGCCCCATGATGGCGTGGAACTTCCTGCGCTCGGTGCGCCTGCTGGCCGACGCGGCGGAGAGCTTCACCGAACATCTGCTGATCGGGCTAGAGCCGCGGCGCGAGAACATCGCGCGCGGGGTCGAGAATTCGCTGATGCTGGTCACCGCGCTTGCCCCGGCGATCGGCTACGACAAGGCCGCCGCGATCGCCAAGACGGCGCACGAGAAGGGGCTGACGCTGCGCGAAGCGGCGCTGGAGAGCGGCGACGTCAGCGCCGAGGATTTCGACCGGCTGGTGCGGCCCGAGGATATGGTGTGAGCCGCGGCCCGCACAGGCGGGGGCCTCAATCAACGAACGACCAGGCGTCCTGAGGCCCCTGCCTTCGCAGGGGCTCGCGCAATATCTGATGGGCAATACCAAACGTCGTCATTGCGAGCGGAGCGAGGCAATCCATGGCCCCGCCGAATGCGTGTTTCGCTATGGTTTTAAGATGCGCCGCCGTCAGGTCTATGACGAAGTTGGGCGGATGGTGCCGGCTAGAGGATTCGAACCCCTGGCCCCCTG
>CAMPIA010000159.1 GCA_946886175.1 uncultured Altererythrobacter sp. | reverse complement strand
GGAAGCGGACGTTGGTCTTGCGGCCGTCCTGCAGGTTCTTCATCTCGACCTGCATGTAGGCGCCGCCCTTGCCCGGCTGCGTGTGCTGGATCTTGGCGACCTTCCAGATGCCGCCTTCGTATTCGAGAATGTTGCCGGGACGGATGTCCACGCCGCTGATCTTCATGGTTCAAGGAGCCTTCGTTCGATGGACGGCAAACTCCGCCCGCAATCGCGCGCCGCGCCTTAGCGGAGCCTCTCCGCGCGGGCAAGGTCGCTGGCGCGCGCCGCCTGCGAATGATAGGGATCCGACATGCGAAGTTGGACTATCGCCATCGCCGCCGCGCTGGCCGCCGCGAGCGCCGCTGCTGCGCCCGGGGGCAAGCTCGGCACGCTCCCCCAGGGCAGCTACGTCTGCTCCACACCCGGCGATGCGACCGGCGAGGCGTGGCGCGAAATTCCGAATGGCGGATTCTCGATCAACACCGCCTCGACCTATCACACCCCCACCGGTTCGGGGACCTATCTGCTCACCGGCCAGCATGTCGTTTTCACGCGCGGCCCGCTCAAGGGCCAGCGGTTCGTCCAGACCGGCAGTGCGACGCTGCGCTGGGTGGACGAGAAGGGCGTTCCGGGCCGGGTGCGCTGCGTACGGTCGGGGCGCTAGCGCCCGGCGGTCAGCAAGGGGTACGGGTTGACCGCATTCGCCGGCTCCCACCAGTCCGCGTCGGCGGTGGTGCGCAGGATCGCGAAATGAAGGTGCGGCGCCTCGTCCGAGGCGTTGCCGGTGCTGCCGACCGCGCCAAGCCGCTGGCCACGGCGGATTCGCTGGCCTTCGTTCAGCCCCTCGGCGTATTCGTCGAGGTGGGCGTAGTAGTAGATCGTTTCGCCATCCTGCGAGCGGACGTAGATCGTGTTGCCCCCGGCTTTCGAGCGGAACAGCTTTTCGATCCGGCCGGGCGCCGCGGCGATCACCGTGGTGCCGGTGGGGGCCATGAAGTCCATCGCCTCGTGCAGCCGCAGGCCGTCACCGCGCTCGTCGGTGAACGTATCGCTGAGATCGGCGGCGCGGACGTTCAGCACGGGGACGAGCAGATCGCCCGCGACCGCCTCGGCGGGCCGCTCGGCGGTTCGCGAGTCGAGCGCGGCGGCGCTTTCCCCGCCCGCCGTGGGGCTCGGCGCGGCCTCCGCGGGCCGGGTCGCGCCGAGTTCGCTCTCGCTGTCGGCGTATTTTACGAAGCTGCCGCCCGCGACGATCCACACCGCCGAGGTAAGCGTGGCGGTGACGACCACCGTGAGAACCCTGTCGAGGACGTTGAGCGCCATATCAGGCCTCGAATAGCACGTCTGTGTCGCCCGTCACCATCTCCGCGAGCCGCGCGGCGTCCCAGTTGGTCAGGCGCACGCAGCCGTGGCTCTGGGTGCGGCCGATCGTCTGCGGTTCGGGGGTTCCGTGGATGCCGTAGTGATCCTTGGTGATGTCGATCCACACCACGCCGACGGGGCTGTTCGGGCCGGGAGGAATCTGCTGCTCCTCCTCGTGGTCGGGCACGTCCCAGAACAGCGCGGGATCGTAGGCAAACTTCGGATTGAACGAGATGCCGTTGATGCCCCATTCGCCGAGCGGCAGCGGATCGTGCTGCGATCCCGAGGTCACGGTGAACAGCGCCACGAGTTCGTCGTCGGCGTCGTAGGCGCGCAGCGTGCCCTTCGACTTGCTGACGACGATCCGCGCGATCGTCGGCTGCTCGCTCCCGACGCCGAGCGATTGCAGCGTGCGCTCCCAATCGGGATTGTCGATCGCGCCCGGCACGATCCGGTCGCCGCCGACATTGGGGACCCGGATCGCCTGCCCGGCGGCGAACGTCGAACCCGGTTCGGCGTCGGCGGTATCCGCATTGTCGGCGGGCGTGGGGGATGATGTGGGAGTCGGCGATCCGGCTCCTGCCGGACGGCCGCCCGGATTGAGCGCGTGCAGCACGTCGATCGTGGTGTGGAACCGTTCGGCGAGCTTCTCGCCGAGCGATTCGTAGCCGAGCCGCTCCATCTCGGCCTGCTCGGCCGGGTCGTCGGGCACTTCGGCGAATGTCGAGTTGGCCCACGATTGCGGAATCCGCACGATACGCGTGGCCGGGATATTGTCCCACCGCGCGAGCTGGCGCCGGGTGGCGCCGTCCAGCTCGCCGGTTACCTCGAGCGCGTTGGCCTCCTGAAAGCCGCGCAGCGCGTTCTGGGTGCTCATGCCCATCGCGCCGTCGACCACCCCGGGGCCGAAACCCTGGCGGTCGAGCACGACCTGGATCTGCATCATCGGGCGCGCTTCGCTGTCGCGGATTTCCGGAACGATGAATTCGCCCTGCGCGGGGTCTTCCGACGCCATCGAATCGGCGAGATTGCCATCGGCCGAAACCGCGTTCGCCGGGGCCTCTTCGGTCGGTTGGTCGGGATCGGTGCCATTGAAGCCGCAGGCGGCAAGGGCGAGCAACGAGGCTGCGGCGATCAGGGGGCGCATCGAGTTCTCCGGACATACGGGACGCGACCCGCCCCTCGCGTCCGAAAACGCGCCGCTCCGCGAATGTATCCCCTCCGGGAAGGCTCAGCGTGCAGAGGCTTGGTCGATCGCCCGCCGGAACGCGCGCACCGCATCCCCAGCGTCGTCTTCGCTCCAGACCGCGTGGCTGACCGCGAGGAAATCGGCCCCGGCCGCGACCAGCGGCGCGCAGTTGGCCGGGGTGATCCCGCCGATCGCGACGCAGGGAATTTCGAACAGTCCCGCCCACCAGGCGAGCAGGTCGGTTTCGGGCCGGTGCTCGCTCGTCTTGGTCTCGCTCGGAAAGAAGCTGCCGAAGGCGACGTAATCCGCCCCGGCCTCGCCCGCTTCCATCGCGAGATGTTTCGAGGCGTGACAGGTGATCCCGATCTGCGCCTCGCGCCCGAGCGCCTCGCGCGCTTCCCGCGCGGAGCCGTCCCCCTGCCCCAGATGAACGCCGTCGGCCCCGAGCCGCTTCGCCAATGCGACCGAATCGTTGACGATGAAGGCGCAGTCCTGCGCGGCGCAGATCTCCTGCAGCGGCGCCGCGAGCCGCGCGGCTTCGTGCTGATCCAGGCCCTTCACCCGGAACTGAAACGCGGCGACCTCCCCGGCGTCGAGCGCGCGGCGCAGGGAATCGGGAAAGGCGCCGTCAACCTGGGGCGGCGAAACGAGGTAGAGCTGGGTCGTGGTGGTCATCGCCGCGACTGGTAGTGCGCCCGAGCGGATTCGTCGATATTCAGGCGCGCGAAAGCGACGCGCGCCGCTATATGGCGGCATGATGTCGCTTCGTCCGCCCAAACTCACACTGGCCGCACTGGCCCTCGCCGCCCTGCCGCTGGCCGCCTGTGCGGTGGTTCCCGACGCGCCGAACGTCGAACGCACCCCGATGCCGGCAGGATATGCCGTCCCGATCGACCAGCCCGTGCGGGTCGGCGATCTGGTGGTGACGCCCAAGGCGGTGGTCGAGGACAGCCGGTGCCCCGAGAACGCCCGCTGCGTCTGGGCCGGGCGGCTGATCGTCAAGACGCAGATCGACGGCGCGGGCTGGCGCGACACGACCGATATAACCCTGGGCGAAACCTACGGCACTCATGGCCGGGTGATCGCACTGGTATCGGGCATTCCGGAGAAGCGCGCCGACCGCGAAACCGATCCGCGCGAATACCGGTTCAGCTACGAGGCGAGATAAGCGTTTCCCGGCGCGGCGAGGATCAGGCTACGCTGGCGGCGTGAATGCGGTCGATCGCGGCGCCGAGCGTGGCGTCGAATTCCTCGTCGCTCTGATCGGCGCGCAGGTCTTGCAGCAGACCGCGGCTGAAACTCGCGATCATCCCCGGGTTCCGCGCCAGCTTCTCGCACGCTTCGTCGGTCGAGTAGCCGCCCGAAAGCGCGACCACGCGCAGCACCTTGGGATGGTGTGCAAGCCCCGCGTAGAGCCCGGCTTCGGCCGGAATGGAGAGTTTGAGCATGACGCGCTGACCATCGGGCAGCGCGCCGAGCCCTTCCTCGATCGCTTCGAGCAGCATCTTCTCGCCCGCCGCGCGATCCGCCGCGTCGATATCGTATTCGGGCTCGATGATCGGCACGAGACCCATCGCAAGGATGCGCGCGCCTTCCGCGAACTGCTGGTGGACCACCGCCTTGATCCCCGCGGTGTCGTTCCCCTTGATCACCGAGCGCATCTTGGTCCCGAACACGCCCTTGTCCCGCGCGCGCGCCAGCAGGTCCTCCAGATCGGGCAT
>CAMPIA010000158.1 GCA_946886175.1 uncultured Altererythrobacter sp. | reverse complement strand
CTGACCGTTCTTGAATACTTCAACTCGACCCACGGCGCGCGCAAGGGCCTCGCCGACACCGCGCTCAAGACGGCGAACTCGGGCTACCTGACCCGCCGTCTGGTCGACGTGTCGCAGGACTGCGTGATCGTCCAGGACGACTGCAAGACCGAGAACGCGCTCGAAATGCGCGCGATCGTGCAGGGCGGCTCGGTGATCGCCTCGCTCGGCGAGCGCATCCTCGGCCGCACCACGGCGGAGGACCTGGTCAACGCCAAGACCGGCGAAGTCATCGTCAAGGCGGGCACGCTGCTCGACGAGCCGATGGTCAAGGCGATCGAGGAGGCCGAGGTCATGGTCGCCAAGATCCGCTCGCCGCTGGTCTGCGAAGCCGACCAGGGCGTGTGCGGCACCTGTTACGGGCGCGACCTCGCGCGCGGTACGCCGGTGAACATCGGCGAGGCCGTGGGCGTCATCGCGGCGCAGTCGATCGGCGAGCCGGGCACGCAGCTGACGATGCGGACGTTCCACATCGGCGGCGCGGCGCAGCTCAACGAGACGAGCCACCTCGAGGCGATCTCGGACGGCAAGGTCGTCTATCGCGACATGCCGACCATCATCGACAAGAAGAAGCGCATCCTCAGCCTCGCACGTAACGGCGAGCTGGCGGTGATCGACGCCGAAGGGCGCGAGCGCGAGATCCACAAGGTCCCCTACGGCACCGTGCTGATGCACAAGGACGGCGCCAAGGTGAAGGAAGGCGATCGCCTGGCCGAGTGGGATCCGTTCACCCTGCCGATCATCACCGAGCAGTCGGGCGTGGTCCGCTATCAGGACCTCCTCGACGGCAAGACGATGGAAGAGCGCGTCGACGAAGCCACCGGCATCGCCCAGCGCGTCGTCACCGAGAACCGTTCGACCGGGCGCGCCAAGAAGGACGAGCTTCGTCCGCGGCTCACCCTGCTGGGCGAAGAAGGCGACAAGAAGGGCGAGGAAACCGAGGCGGCGCGCTACATGCTCGCCCCGGGCACCACGCTCTCGGTCGAGGACGGCCAGCACATCGAGGCCGGCGACATCCTCGCCCGCGCTTCGCGTGAAGCCGCCAAGACGCGTGACATCACCGGCGGTCTGCCGCGGGTGGCCGAACTGTTCGAGGCGCGCATTCCGAAGGACAACTCGATCATCGCCAAGATTTCCGGCAAGATCGAATTCGTTCGTGAATACAAGGCCAAGCGCAAGATCGCGATCGTGCCGGAGGAAGGCGAACGGGTCGAATACCTGGTCCCCAAGACCAAGGTGATCGATGTCCAGGAAGGCGACTTCGTCAAGAAGGGCGACACGCTGATCTCGGGCAGCCCGAACCCGCACGACATCCTGGAAGTGATGGGGGTCGAGGCGCTGGCCGAATACCTCGTCAACGAAATCCAGGAAGTCTACCGGCTCCAGGGCGTGAAGATCAACGACAAGCACATCGAGGTGATCGTTCGCCAGATGCTGCAGAAGGTCGAGATCACCGACGGCGGCGACACCACGCTGCTGCCGGGCGAACAGGTGGATCGCGAGGAGATGGACGAGATCAACGCCAAACTCGCCAAGGGCAAGGCGCCGGCGACGGGCAACCCGATCCTGCTCGGCATCACCAAGGCCTCGCTCCAGACCCGCAGCTTCATCTCGGCCGCTTCGTTCCAGGAGACCACCCGCGTGCTGACGCAGGCGGCGGTCGAAGGGAAGAAGGACACGCTGATCGGCCTCAAGGAGAACGTGATCGTGGGCCGTCTCATCCCCGCCGGCACCGGCGCGGCGATGAACCGGGTGCGCGTCACCGCCTCCAGCCGCGACGCCGCGCTGCGCGCCGCGTGGAAGAAGCAGCAGGAAGCGCTCGTCGCGGCGCAGACAGCCGCCGAGGAGCGCAAGGCCGAACTGGCGCAGGGCCCCGAAGCGGCGATCGGCGACGATCCGCTCGCGAAGGTCGAGGGCGAGACCCACGGCACCGACGCCGATGCGGGCGATTACCTGCAGCAGTCGGACGAAGGCGCGCCCGAAGCGGCCCCCGAGTCGGCCGAGGAAGCCACGCCAGAAGCGGCTCCCGAAGCCGCCGAAGCGACTGCCGAAGAGACCGCCGAGGACGCCGGCGAGGAGAAATAACCTCCCGCGCCGACGGCGTAACGAGAACGAGCCCCGCCGGAGCGATCCGGCGGGGCTTTTTCGTGGGCGCTCGCGGGGCTATCCTGCCGCTCCGTCAAAGGAGCCACGCCATGCGCCCGATCATCGCCGCCATTTCGCTCGTCGCGCTAGCGGCATGTCAGCCTGCCGGTGACGGTCCGGCGCCTGGAGCCGAACCCTCGCAGGCAGCGACAGCCGTGGCGAACGACGGCAAGGGCGACGCGGCGGCTGTCGACGCCCCCGCCTCGCTGGTCGGCGAGTATCGCGTCGCGGGGATCGACGGGACCGAGGTGGCCGGGCAGATCGGTATCGCGCTGTCGGTGACCGAGGACACGATATTCTTCGATCCGCGCTGCGCCGGGTTCGGCTGGAGCTACACATACGAGAACGGCACGCTGGCGACCGCGCGCCCCACCGATGCGCCGGTGTGCGAGATCGCCGTCGATCCCGAGTTGCAGCGCCTCGCCGCCGCGCTCGACGCGGTGACGCAGGCCGCGCGGACCCCGTCGAACGGGATCGCGCTGTCGGGCGGCGGGCACAGCGTCACGCTCTACTCGCAATAGCCGCGCCGCTCGGCTATCGGGCCGCGCATGACCATCACCACCCGCTTCGCGCCCTCTCCTACCGGGCGCCTGCACGTTGGCAACATCCGCACCGCGCTGCACAACTGGATGCTGGCGCGCAAGAATGGCGGGCGCTTCCTGCTGCGGATCGACGATACCGACGCCGCGCGCAGCCGCGAGGACTATGTCGCGGCGATCCGCGCCGATCTTGCATGGCTCGGGCTCGAGCCGGACGGCGAGGAGCGGCAGTCGGCGCGGCTCGACCACTATGAGGCCGCGTTCGAAGCCTTGCGCGCGGCGGGGCGGGTCTATCGCTGTTACGAGACCGCGCAGGAACTCGACCTCAGGCGCAAGGTCCTGCTCGGGCGCGGGCTGCCGCCGATCTACGACCGCGCCGCGCTGTCGCTGAGCGATGCCGATCATGCGGCGAAGGCGCGTGAAGGCGCGGCGCCGCACTGGCGATTCAAGCTCGATCACGCCGAGCCGATCGTCTGGGAGGACGGCATCAGGGGGCCGCAGAAGTTCGATCCCGCGCAGCTGTCCGACCCGGTGGTGCGGCGCGCCGACGGTTCGTGGCTCTACATGCTGCCGAGCGCGGTCGACGATATCGAGATGGGCGTCACCGACGTGCTGCGCGGCGAGGACCACGTTTCGAACACCGCGGTGCAGGTGCAGATGTTCACCGCACTGGGGGCGACACCGCCACGGTTCGCGCACGAGGCGCTGCTCGTGGGGAGCGAGGGCAAGCTGTCGAAGCGGCTCGGCTCGCTCGGCTGCGACGCCTTCCGCGAGCGCGGGATCGAGCCCGAAGCGCTGGCCGCGCTGCTCGCGCGGATTGGAACCTCGTTGCCGGTCGAACCGATCGCCGACCGCGCCGCCTTGCTTGCAAGCTTCGACCTCGCCACGTTCGGCCGCGCCCCCGCGCGCTTCGACGAGGCGGAGCTCGAACGGCTCAACGCCGCCATCGTCCACCAGCTCGATTTCGCGGCTGTGGCGACCCGCTTGCCCGAAGGCATGGACGAAGCGGGGTGGCACGCCGTGCGGCCCAATCTGGCGCATGTCGGCGAAGCGGCGGAGTGGTGGCGTCTCGTCACCGGCCCGATCGACCAGCCCGATTTCCCGGACGAGGACCGCGCCTACTTGGCCGAAGCCGCGCGACTGCTCGAATGGACCGGTGACCCGTGGCACGCGCTCACCGCCGCGCTCAAGGACGCGACCGGCCGCAAGGGCAAGCCGCTGTTCCTCCCGCTGCGTCAGGCGCTCACCGGCGTGGACCACGGCCCCGACATGGCCGAACTGCTGCCGCTGATCGGCGAGGGCGAGGCGCGGGCGCGACTGGAGCGGGCAGCGGGTTCTTAGCCATTCCCGGCCGACACGGCGGGCCGCTTACCCCCCGTGCTTGTCCAACTCTTTGCCGGTCAGCGTCACCACGTGGAGGAGGTTGGTCGAGCCCGGCGTTCCGAAGGGTACGCCCGCGAGCGCGATGAGCTTGCTGCCCGCGCGGCCGAAGCCGTGGCGCAGCGCCATGCGCTTGCCCTTGGCGATCATCTCCTCGAAGCTGCCGATGTCCTTGGTCG
>CAMPIA010000157.1 GCA_946886175.1 uncultured Altererythrobacter sp. | reverse complement strand
GCTTCGGCATCTACATGCCCAAGTTCACCGGCGCGATCTACGAGCTGCTCTCGGCCCCTGTGGGTGTGGCCGAGACGCTGCTCGGCTTCGTCGGCGCGGCGGCGACCAAGAGCCTGATCCTGGCCGCGATCATCCTCACCACCGCGCTGCTGTTCGTCGATTACAAGATCGCCTATCCGGTGTTCGCGCTGATCTACATCATGCTCGTCGCGGCGAGCTTCTCGCTGCTCGGGTTCATTCTCGGGGTCTGGGCCGAGGGGTTCGAGAAGCTCCAGATGGTCCCGCTGCTGATCCTCACCCCGCTGACCTTCCTCGGCGGCACGTTCTACTCGATCGACATGCTGCCGAGCCCGTGGGACACGATCGCGCTCGCCAATCCGATCGTCTATCTCGTCAACGGGCTGCGCTGGACCTTTTACGGCCAGTCGGACGTGTCGATCGGGGTCTCGCTCGGGCTCACGCTGGGGTTCCTCGCAATTTGCGTGGCAGTCATCGCAGTGATCTTCCGGACGGGGTGGCGCCTGCGCTCGTAACCGGTTACGTCGCCCCCGCCATGACCAGACGATCGCTCCCGTTCGCGGCCCTCGCCGCATTGATTGCCGCGCCGCTGGCCGCGGGCCAGCCCATCCCCGAGCAAGGCGAAGCGGACGCCGGGCCCGCCGTGTCCGCGGGCGAAGTCCGCCCTGCGGTCGACGCTCCGCCGTCGGCCGAGGAGGTCTCCAACATTCCCCGCGGCGTGCGCGCGATGATCGCGGGTGCGATGAAGACGGGCGACAAGGGCAAGATCGAAACCGTGCTCGCCCTCGCGCGCGAGGCCGCACCCGGCGGCAAGCACGAGATCGAGGCGATCGGGAAAGCCTGGCGCGCGGATGTTTCCGAAAAGACCAAGCTCGCCCGGGAAGCGAACACGCGGCGAATCCGCGAGGCCGGAGTGTTCGAGCTGTGGAGCGGCGAAGGGCAGCTCGGCGGTTTCCAGGCGAGCGGCAACAGCGACAGCGTCGGGCTGTCCGCCGGGCTCAACCTCAAGCGGCAGGGAATAGACTGGAGCCACGCGCTGCGCGCGACCGCCGACTACCAGCGCTCCAACGGCGTGACGAGCCGCGAGCAGTTCCTGTTCGCCTACGAGCCGCGCTATCAGGTGGAAGACGACTTCTTCATCTACGGTCTCGCGCAATACGAGCGCAACAAGTTGCAGGGCTTTTCTGACCGATATGCGGTCTCGGGCGGGATCGGCTATCAGGTCGCCAACAGCGGCGATCTCAAGCTCTCGGTCAAAGCCGGGCCGGCGCTGCGGATGACCGATTTCGTCGTGACGGACGACGAGACCCGGCTCGCGGCGCTGTTCGGGCTGGATTTCGACTGGCAGATCGCGGAGCGGCTCGCGCTGACCCAGGACGCGAACGTGGTGACGGAGACCGGCGGCCAGGCGACGGTAATCATCGATTCCAGCCGCACCACGCTCAATTTCGTCACCGGGCTCGACGCCAGGGTGAGCGACCGGCTGCGTTCGCGCATCTCCTATTCGGTCGATTACGACAGCAAGCCGCCGGTGGGCAAAGTCTCCACCGACACCGTCACGCGGCTGACGCTCGTCTACGGGTTCTGATGGCGGCGCCCCGGTTCGAGTTTCGCGTCGACGCCGTCGACGGCAAGGCGCGCACCGGGCGGATCGCGATGCGCCGGGGCGACATCCGCACCCCCGCGTTCATGCCGGTGGGCACCGCCGCGACGGTCAAGGCGATGAAGCCCGAAAGCGTGCGTGCGACCGGCGCCGATATCATCCTGGGCAATACCTATCACCTGATGCTGCGCCCCGGCGCGGAGCGGGTCGCGCGGCTCGGCGGGCTGCACAAGTTCATGAACTGGCCGCGCCCGATCCTGACCGACAGCGGTGGCTATCAGGTCATGAGCCTCAGCGATTTGCGCAAGCTGACCGAGGCGGGGGTCGAATTCCGCAGCCATATCGACGGCGCGAAGCATATGCTGACGCCCGAGCGTTCGATGGAAATCCAGCGCCTGCTCGGCTCGGACATCGTCATGGCGTTCGACGAATGCCCGCGCGCCGACCGCCCGCGCGACGAAATCGCCGCGAGCATGGAGCTGTCGATGCGCTGGGCGCAGCGCAGCCGCGACGCGTTTGATTCAGGCGGAGAGCACGCCGAAGGCGCAGCGCTGTTTGGAATCCAGCAGGGCGCGCTCGACGAGGACCTGCGGCGCGTCTCGGCCGAGAAGCTGACCGAGATCGGGTTCGACGGCTACGCGGTCGGCGGCCTCGCGGTGGGCGAGGGGCAGGAGGCGATGCTGGCCACGCTCGACTTCGCGCCCGCGATGCTGCCCGCGGACCGCCCGCGCTATCTGATGGGCGTGGGCAAGCCCGACGATATCGTCGGCGCGGTCGAGCGCGGGATCGATATGTTCGACTGCGTGCTGCCCACGCGCTCTGGACGCACCGCGCAGGCCTTTACCTGGAACGGCCCGCTGAACCTGCGCAACGCGCGCCACGCCGAAGACAACGATCCGATCGACTCGCGCTGCGCATGCGAGGTGTGCGGCACCTATTCGCGCGCCTATCTCCACCACCTGCACAAGTCGGGCGAAATCCTCGGCGCCATGCTGCTCACCGAGCATAACCTGGCGTTCTACCAGCAGCTGATGCAGGCGCTGCGCGACGCCATTGCCGATGGCGGGCTTGCCGCATTCGCCGCGGCCTTCCGCCGGGATTATCTGCGCGGCTGAAACGCCGGCGTCAGACGACCGAATCTTCGTTCTGATCGCCCTCGTCGTCGTCGCTGTCGTCGCGCGGAATGAAGCTGATCTTGCCGCTCGGCTCGAGCACCGCCCACGCGACATCCCCTATCGAATCGATACCCGCGAGCCGCATTTCCATTTCGAGCTCGCCCACGGTCAGTCGGTCGCGCCGCAGATTGTGCGCGACGATCTCTCCGTTGCTGATGATGATGCGCGGCTCGCCTTCGAGAGCATTGCGCGAACGCGGCCAGAGATAGCTGATCCAGCTGAGCACCAGAGCCCAGAAGCCGAACGTCGCGATCGCGAGGATCGCCCCGGTCAGGCTGAAATCGTTGTGCGTCACGCCCTGCTGGATCATGTCGCCCATCACGATGAGCAGAACGAGCTCGAACGGCGACATCTGCCCGAGCTCGCGCTTCCCGAGCAGGCGGATCAGCAGATAGAGCGCCACGAACATCACCGTCGCGCGGATCACGATGTCCATCAGGGATATACCTTCAGCGCGTAGGGCATGCTCGCGAGCCGGCGCTCGCCGTCGAGCACCGCGATCCCGCCTCGGGTGGACGCGACCAGCGACGGATTGATCTGGCCGTCGACCTTGACCGTCAGCCGGTCCCCCGTCTCGAGCGGCGGGAAGGTGAAGTGGAACGCCCCGTCCTTGTATTCCTCGTCGGTCGGCGCGGGAATGAAGGTGTTGATCGTGACATCGCGCCACAAAGTGGAATCGACCGCAAGCACCGGTTCGGCGATGCTTTCCTTCGCGAGCACTTCGAAGCGCATTTCGAAGAACATGCCGTCGCGCAGCACTTCGGGTGCGATCAGCGTCAGCGCGGCTTCGCTGCTTTCGACCGTTCGTTCGGCGTACGGCTTGCCGCCGAACACGCCGAACAGCGCCGCGAGCAAAATCGCGCCGAGCACGAGCAGCGACAGGGGGCTGGCGCGCCGTTCGAAGAACGGGATCGGCTGCCATCGGGGGCGACGATGCCGGTCGGACAGGCCGGAGGGAAAGTCCGGTCCGTTCTCGGCCAGCTTGCCGCTCATGCGGCCCCGCGCACTCTGTCGGCCACGGCCGATCTCCGGTTTGCTCTCATCGCAACGGGAAAGCCCCTGGACCCCGCTTGGTTCCGGGTGGTGGACACGCGGCGCCCGACCGACGCGAAGCGCTCAGCAAGCCCGCGTTGCCGAAATGCTCGCCCAGATCGACGCCTTCCTTGCCGGAAACCCGGGAGCTGAAACGAAAAAGGGCGGCCCCGAAGGACCGCCCTTTCAAAATCGGCCTAGCCGGTGATCAGCGCGAGTAGAACTCGACCACCAGGTTCGGTTCCATCGTCACCGGGTAAGGCACTTCGTCCAGCGTCGGAACGCGGGCGAAGGTCACCTTCTCGTTGCCGTCGGTCGAAACGTAGTCGGGAACGTCGCGCTCGGGGAGGCTCTGCGCCTCGATCACCAGCGCCATTTCCTTGGCCTTGTCGCCCAGGCTGATCACGTCGCCGACGTTCACCCGGCGGCTCGCGATGTTGCACTTCACGCCGTTGACGCGGATGTGGCCGTGGCTGACGATCTGGC
>CAMPIA010000156.1 GCA_946886175.1 uncultured Altererythrobacter sp. | reverse complement strand
CCGGTAATGCCCGGCCGCACGAGATGCCGGCGCCGCTGCTCGCTGCTATAGAGCGGCAGATAATCGGCGATGAAGGGGCGCGGGCCCACGAGCGCCATCTCCCCCTTGAGCACGTTCCACAGCGCCGGCAGTTCGTCGAGGCTGGTGCGGCGCAGAAACCGGCCGAGGGCGGGGGTCCGCTGATCGTCCGGGAGCAATTCTCCATCCGCGCCCCGGCTGTCGGTCATGGTCCGGAACTTCATGATATCGAACGGCACGCCGCCCAGGCCTCCGCGCTTCTGGCGGAAGATGGCGGGGCGGCCCAGCGCGACGAGCACGGCTAGCGTTATACCGGCAAGGACGGGTATCAACAGCGGTGCGGCGAGCACAATCAGAAGGATCTGAACAATTCTGGGCATGATGCGTTAATCCAGGTCAGGACAGCAAATTCTCGACATGGGCAAGCGAATTGGACGACAGCACGGCCGCCGACACCCCAGGCATCGCCAGAATCGAACGCACCTGATCACGCGGCGACGCAGTCGATTGCGTCACCGTCCTGCCGCCCGCAAGCGGACGGATGACCACGGTCTCGCTGCCGGTTTCGGCGGCCTTTGCGATTGCCGCGCGATAGTCGCGCTCCAGCTCGTTGCAATATACCGCCAGGCCGTCGAACAGGCCGCTGCCCAGCGCGGCGTCGGCAAATGCAGGGGTATAGGGGAAGCAGTAGCAACCGGCGATCTCGCCCTCGCGGCGGAGCTCATCGAGCGCGCCGGCCAAGCCGCCAGACGCGTTGCGAAACGCCTCGATCCGCGCTGCGTCGTCGTCCAGCCCGTGGCGCCACATCCACTGAACGAAGAGCCGACCGTGGGGCAGGGCGCCGCTATACCGCGCCACCTTTTCGCGCAGGCGCGCCGGCGACAGATCGCTGTCGTCGAAGCTCGGCTCCGCCAGTTTCACCAGGTGGTCGAACGTGAGCCCATGCTCGCGATCCAGGGTCGAGACGATCTCGCGGACCAGGTCGAAGGTGTCGTATTCGGCCGAGCTGTGAAGCGCACGTATCCCCAGCCGGTGCAGCGCATGGAAATATTCCACCCATTCCCCGATGCTGCGATCGACCTCGCCCAGCCGCATCGTGCCGAAGATCAGCCCGGACAGCCCTTCCGACATTCTAGGGTCCGAAGACGCCGATATCGATCGCGCACTTCCAGATAAACCGTTCCGATTCCTTGCTGGCGCGAAACCCGTTGCGCCCGTGCAGGACCTCGCGGTCCTTCCAGGTCACGCAGTCACCCGGCGCGAGCTTGACTTCGAGGATGTGCGATCGGACGCCGGGCGAAGTCTGGAGGTAATCGAAGAACGCCTGGGCCAGGGATTTCTGGCGCTCGTCGACATCGTCGGCGACGCAGTAGAAATTCCAGTTCACGAGCGAAGGTCGATGGTCGCTGTCGATCACGCGCTCCACCCGGCGATCGCCGGACCGCTCGTGGGGCAGCGATGCTTCGGCGAGCTTGCCGAGCAGGTCCGGATTCTCCCGCCGCATGCAGGAGACGAGATCGTTCGCGTCGATGAACGTCGTTTCCCCACCTTCTCCCGCATTGGCGACGCAGCCCATCAAGGTCGCATTGGGGAAACTGGGTATATAGGACCCGTCGGTGTGCAGCGGCTGCGCGTTCGCCGAATGGCGATAGGCGTCGGGCACCGTCGGATCGTAGCGCACCTCGAACCACAGCTCATCGGTCCGCTGCTTCGAGCGGTCCGCCACCCGCGCGTCTTCCGCCAGGGGAACCGGAGTGCCCAGGTAGCGGAAGTTCGCCTCCAGCATGGCCCGGATATCGTCCACCGGAGCGGCCGCCCGCAGAACGAAGACCTTCGTTTCGGGATCGTCCCACGCCTCGACCAGGCTGTGGAACGCGTCGGCCGGCGCATTCGGATCGTATTGCGTTTCCCACAGCATGCTGCGTCCAGTCCTTCCCGCCAGCATCCGATAGACGATTCCGGAAAGGGGAGGAGTCCGCTGGCGATCTCCGAAATCAGGCCGCCTCATACCCGCTACTTGCGGCTATGCAAATTCGCAAGACCGCCCCCCGGCGGGGGCGTCGATCGACCGGCGCACGCGCCTGCGCGGCGATGAAGCGGCGCACCGGGCTCCGCATCGGCGAAGGATAAGGTCCCAAATTACAATAAGCTGTCGCGCGTCGCCCCATTACGTCGCGGACTCGACCCGAAACAATTCCCCGTCCGAATCGAGGATGTAGAAGTGATCGGATCCGAACCCGCACGCGAAGCCCACTGGCGAATCGATCTCGCCCTGATCGGGTGCGAAATCCTCCGAGCGCACCTCGAGGACGTTGCTCCGGTGGAGGAGCCCGTCGATCAAACGTTCGTAGGGAATCGACCAGATGGTTCCGTTGGTATCGGCAAAGACATAGGTGTTCACCAGCGCCGGGAAGGAGCGATCGCCGTTCATCAGTCCGGCTACGATGCCCGAGCCCTCCTTGGGGCCGTCGCCGACAGGGTAGACCACGGTCGGGCCGTTGACCGCCGCCGGCGCATTGCTGCGGACCGCCTGCGCGCCTTCGTAGAACGGCCAGCCGAAATCGAGCGGACGCCAGCCGGAATCAAAGATGGTGAGCTCGTGCTCCACGCTCGAGCCCCGGTCGGCGAGATGGATCCGGTCGTATCCTGACGAGAACCCGCCGGGCTTCTGGATGCCGTCCCCGATGGTCTCCAGTTCGAACAGGATCCTGTCATCCCGGGGAAGACTGGCCCCGGAATAGGGATCGTACTCGGCCAGTTCGATCAGCTTGCCATAGGGCGAGCTCGAGTTCTGCGCCTGGGCCGCATCGGAACTGCCGATCGCCACGAACATCTCCCGATGCGCGATGATCGACGCAGTCGTCGGCCGGCTCCAGGGGTCGCCGAGGCGCACCATTCCCGTGCCCCCCACCTCGGCATTGAACGCCTGCAGATAGAGCCCGTCCCGGGCGCTGTGGGTGACGAGGTAGATACCTTCCTGAAAGCGCCTGTCCGGAAAGCCGTAAGCCATCGCGACGATCTGCCCGGGAAGCCGGTTGTCACGAATGAACGTGTTTTCGGTAAACGAACCGCTGGCCGGGTCGAAAGCCAGGACGCGCCCGCCCGCCTCCGCCACGAGCACGGTGGACTGATTGTGGACAAACGAGATCGCGACCGGATCGACGATCCCGGTCGCGACACGCCGCACCGAAACCCCCTCGCGGTCATTGGTGACGGTAACCCTCAGCGCCAGATCGGCCGACTGGCCGCCGGCTGTCGCGCGCAGGATGACATCGTAAACATTGTCGCCGCCCGCGTCTCCGGGAAGGTCGTAGTTCGGAGGAGTATCGAACCGCAGAGCGCCGCCGGCCTCGAGCACGAACTTGCCCGCATCCGCACCCGAATGGAGGCTCAGCGTGACCGGATCGCCCTGCGGATCGGTGGCCGTGGCGGTATAGAATGTGCCCGCCGTGTTCTCGACGGCCGACGCGGTGGTGGCGGAGGTGAACCGTGGCGCCTGCGCGGTCGGCGTCGATCCTCCGCCGCCGCTAGAACCCGAATCCCCGCCACCGCAACCCACTATGAGACAGGAAACCGCACTGACCAGCGAAGCGCGCGCAACCGCGCGCGCAATCCACCTATCCATCATCGAGCGCCCCCCGCGCGGAAGAATTCCCGCGTCGGCGAATACAATGCACCGGCGATTTCAGGTCAAGAAATAATTCCCACCGTCTTGCCGGCGCGTTCGAACATGCCCAGGATCGTTTCGACTTCCTCCTCGCTGTGCTCGGCGCAGAGCGAGCAGCGCAGCAGGGTCATGTTGGCCGGGGTCGCTGGCGGGCGGGCGAGGTTGACGTAGAGACCCTCCTTGAGCAGCGCCTCCCACATCGCGGCGCCTTTCTCGAGGTCGGGCATGATCACCGCGACGATCGCGCTCTGCGGCTCCTCGGTGCCGAGCGCAAAGCCCAGGTCCTTCAGCCCGCCGTGGAGGCGCTTGGAATTCTCCCACAGGTGCGCGCGCTTGTTCGAACCCTGCATCAGCTTGCGGATGCTCGTCGCCGCGGTCGCGACCACGCTGGGCGGCAGGCTCGCGGTGAAGACGTAGGGGCGGCAGACCAGCCGCATGATCTCGAACTTGGGGTGGTTGGAAACGCAGAAACCACCGACGGTGCCGACGCTTTTGGAGAACGTGCCGATGATGAAATCGACATCGTCGATCACCCCGGCGGCTTCGCACACGCCGCGCCCGTGCTCGCCGATGAAGCCCATCGAATGCGCCTCGTCGACCAGCACCATCGCGCCGTGCTTCTTGGCGACCGCGACCATTT
>CAMPIA010000155.1 GCA_946886175.1 uncultured Altererythrobacter sp. | reverse complement strand
TGATCAGCACGACGTTGCGGAAATCGACCGTCTTGCCGTGGTGATCGGTGAGCCGGCCGTTGTCCATCACCTGCAGCAGGATGTTGAACAGGTCGGGGTGGGCCTTCTCGATCTCGTCGAGCAGCAGCACGCAGTGCGGGTTCTGGTCGATCGCATCGGTCAGCAATCCGCCCTGATCATAACCGACATAGCCCGGAGGCGCGCCGATCAGGCGGCTGACCGAATGGCGCTCCATATATTCGGACATGTCGAACCGCTTGAGCTCGATCCCCATGACGCTGGCGAGCTGGCGCGCGACCTCGGTCTTGCCGACGCCGGTCGGGCCGGTGAACAGGAAGCTGCCGATCGGCTTGTCGGGATCGCGCAGCCCCGCGCGGCTCAGCTTCATCGCCGTCGACAGGCGGTGAATCGCGCCGTCCTGCCCGAACACGACGTGTTTGAGATCGCGCTCGAGTGTCTCGAGCGCCTTCTTGTCGTCGCTCGACACGGTCTTGGGCGGAATCCGCGCCATCGTCGCGATGACCTGTTCGATCTCGCGCGCGGTGATCTTCTTCTTGCGGCGGCTCGGCGGCACCAGCATCTGCATCGCGCCGACCTCGTCGATCACGTCGATCGCCTTGTCGGGCAGCTTGCGGTCGTTGATGTAGCGCGCCGACAGCTCGACCGCGGTCTTGAGCGCATCGGGGGTGTACTTGACCTTGTGATGATCCTCGAATGCGGTGCGCAGGCCGCGCAGGATCTTCACCGTGTCCTCGATCGTCGGTTCGTTGACGTCGATCTTCTGGAACCGGCGCAGCAGCGCGCGATCCTTCTCGAAGTGGTTGCGGAATTCCTTGTAGGTGGTCGAGCCGATGCAGCGGATCGCGCCGCTGGACAGCGCGGGCTTGAGCAGGTTCGAGGCATCCATCGCCCCGCCGCTGGTTGCGCCCGCGCCGATCACGGTGTGGATCTCGTCGATGAACAGCACCGCCTCGGGCATGCCCTCGAGCTCGTTGACGACCTGCTTCAGCCGTTCCTCGAAGTCGCCGCGATAGCGCGTGCCGGCGAGCAGCGCGCCCATGTCGAGCGAATAGATCACCGCGTCGAGCAGCACCTCGGGCACGTCGCCCTCGATGATCTTGCGCGCCAGGCCTTCGGCGATCGCGGTCTTGCCGACGCCGGGATCGCCGACATAGAGCGGGTTGTTCTTGCTCCGGCGGCAGAGGATCTGGATCGTGCGATCGACCTCCGGCCCGCGGCCGATCAGCGGATCGACCTTGCCCGCCTGGGCCTTGGCGTTGAGGTTGACCGTGAACTGGTCGAGCGCGGTTTCCTTCTTGTTGTCGGCCTTCTCTTCGGCCTTGCCGCCGTCGTCCGCGCCATGCGCGCTGCGCGGTTCGAGCTGCTTGCCGCCCTTGCCGATGCCGTGGCTGATGAAGCTCACCGCATCGAGGCGGCTCATGTCCTGCTGCTGGAGGAAATAGACCGCGTAGCTGTCGCGTTCGGAAAACAGCGCGACCAGCACGTTGGCGCCGGTCACCGTGTCCTTGCCGCTCGACTGGACGTGCAGGATCGCGCGCTGGATCACCCGCTGGAAGCCGGCGGTCGGCTGCGGATCGCCGTCGTCCTCGGTCTTCAGCGACTGGTATTCCTGGTCGAGATACTGCCGCACCGCTTCGCCCAGCTCGTCGATGTCGACCCCGCAGGCGGCCATGACCTGCGCCGCATCCTCGTCGTCGACCAGCGCGAGCAGCAGATGCTCGAGCGTGGCGTATTCGTGCCGCCGCTCGCTCGCCCCGGCAAGCGCGGCGTGGAGGGTCTTTTCGAGGTTCTGCGCGAAACTTGGCATTCTAGCGGTCTTTCCTGGCGAAAAGCGGGATTCCCCGATTGAGGGAATATGAAGCAGTGCGGTTAACTAAGCCTATATGGGCGCGGCCGTCCGGAATGCGAACGGCGCGCCTCACCCGCCGGACTTTCGGAACAGCGCGTCCGCGGCGTCGCGGTGCGCGGCCGAGGTGAGACGGTGCTTCTCGACCCGCAGGACCTCGCGCTCGAGCAGGGAAATGCGCTCCGCGAGTTCGTCCTGCGAGTAAGGCGAAAGGTCCTCCGCGGCGAGCTTGCTCGCGGCGTCGCCCCGGGGGCGCGGACGATCGTCCTCTTCCATTGCCTGCAATGTCGCAATTCGCCGTGCTTGCTGTCAATGGGCCAGCGCGTTAGGTCCGCGGGCGTGACGGGACGGCCACAGGGGGCTGGGCCAGGGACGGCGAACGGGGGAGGCGAATGGGCGCGCAGGTTCCAGACCAGATGACCGCGATCGGCTTCGAGGCGCCGGGTGGGCCCGAGGTGCTCCGGCCCGAGACGCTGCCGGTGCCGCAGCCGGGTGACGGGCAGGTGTTGTTGCGGGTCGCCTATGCGGGCGTCAACCGGCCCGATGTCGCGCAGCGGCAGGGTCTCTATCCGCCGCCCGCGGGCGCCTCGCCGATCCCCGGACTCGAGGTTTCGGGCACGGTCGCGGCGGTCGGGCCGGGTGTGCCGGAGGAATATATCGGGGAGCGCTACTGCGCGCTCGTGGCGGGCGGCGGCTATGCCGAATATTGCCTCGCGCATATCGGCCATTGCCTGCCGGTGCCCGATGCGATGCCGCTGGCCGAAGCCGCGGCGATCCCCGAGACGCTGTTCACGGTGTGGCACAACGTGTTCGAGCGCGGCTGGGCGACCGAGGGCGAAACGCTGCTGGTCCACGGCGGCACCAGCGGGATCGGCACGATGGCGACGATGCTCGGCAAGGCGTTCGGGCTTACCGTGATCGTCACTTGCGGCGACGAAGCCAAGTGCGAGGCCGCGCGCAGGCTCGGCGCCGATCTGGCGATCAATTACCGCGAGCGGGATTTCGTCGAGGAGGTGAAAGCCTTCACCGGCGGCAAGGGGGTGGAGGTGGTGCTCGACATGGTCTCGGGCGATTACGTGCCGCGCAACCTCAAATGCCTCGCCGAAGACGGCCGCCACGTCACCATCGCGGTGCTCGGCGGGATGAAGGCGGAGCTCAACATGGCGGTGGTCATGAGCCGCCGCTACACGCTCACCGGCTCCACGCTGCGTCCGCGCTCGGACGCGTTCAAGACGCTGCTCGCGGGCGAGATCGAGAAAAATGCCTGGCCGCTGTTCGAATCGCGCGAGCTGCGCCCGGTGATGGACCGCACCTTCCCGCTCGCCGAAGCCGCCTCCGCCCACGCGCACATGGAAGCGGGCGACCATATCGGGAAGATCGTGCTCGAGGTCGCCGCTGGCTGACCCGGAACCGTCACGCTGACGCCGAACCGTCACCGCGCTGTGAATCGCCTGTAACAATCGCCTGTCATTGCCACTCGCGAGTGCAACCGCTCACGAGGGGTCCGGTGATGGGCACGACATGCGGCGACGGCCTGCCGGCGCAATTGGCCGAACCGGGGGCGACGGTGTCGGCGTTCCCGCCGGCCCGGAGCGCGATCCCGGAGCCGGCGGAGGGCACGCGGCGGCGCTACCGCACGATCTGGATCAGCGATGTCCATCTCGGCACCAAAGGGTGCAACGCGGCGATGCTGATCGACTTCCTCGACCATACCGACAGCGAAACGATGTATCTCGTCGGCGATATCATCGACGGCTGGCGGCTGAAGAAGAAAGTCTATTGGCCGGCCGAGCACAACGACGTCGTGTGGCGCATTCTCAAGCGCGCCAGGCGCGGCACGCGCATCGTTTACATCCCCGGAAACCACGACGAGATGCTGCGCCCGTTTGCCGGCATGAACTTCGGCGGGGTCGAGATCCTCCGGGCGGCGTTCCACGAGACCGCCGACGGGCGCCGGCTGATGGTGCTGCATGGCGACGAGTTCGACGCGGTCATGCTCGCCCACCGCTGGCTCGCGGTGGTCGGCGACGCGCTCTACCACCTGCTCATGGGGCTGAACCGCTGGGTCAACCGCGCGCGCACGGCGCTGGGCATGCCCTACTGGTCGCTGTCGAAAGTGGCCAAGCACAAGGTCAAGAACGCGGTCGAGTTCATCGGCCGCTACGAGGAAGTGGTTGCCCGCGCCGCGGCCGAGCGCGGGGTCGACGGAGTGGTTTGCGGCCATATCCACACCGCCGAAATCCGGCACTTCGCCCACGAGGGCAAGACGATCGAATACTACAACGACGGCGACTGGGTCGAAGGCTGCAACGCGCTGGTCGAGCATTTCGACGGACGGATGGAGCTGCTCCACTGGCCCGAGGAAATGGCCGCCCGGCGGGCGCGCGGGGTCGCGACGCCGATCGACAAGGCCGCGGCATGAGCCGGGCGACGAGAGTTCGGAGCGATGCAGCCCCCGCC
>CAMPIA010000154.1 GCA_946886175.1 uncultured Altererythrobacter sp. | reverse complement strand
AAGAGCTCGGTCACGATCCCAAGGTGATCCTGGCCGGGCGCGCGATCAACGACGGCATGGCCGAATGGGCGGCGGCGCGCCTGCATGAAGCGCGCGGTGAGGCGGCGGGCAGCGTGCTGGTGCTCGGCCTCACCTTCAAGGAAGACGTGCCCGACTTGCGCAACTCGAAGGTCGCCGATCTGATCGCCGCGCTCGAGAGCCGCGGGCACGCCGTAACGGTGCACGATCCGCACGCCGATGCCGACGAAGCGCGGCACGAGTACGGGATCGAGCTCGATCGCGCCGCGCTCGATCGCAGCTACGACATGGTCCTGTTCGCGGTGCCGCACCGTGAATATCTGGCGATGGGCGCCGACGCCCTGCGCGCGCGGCTGGCCGAAGGCGGAACGCTGGCCGATCTCAAGGGCGCGCTCGAAAGCGCCGACTGGACGCTCTAGGAAACCGCATATGCGCAAGGTTCTCGTCACCGGCTCGGCCGGGTTCATCGGATTTCATCTCTCGAAGCTCCTGCTCGAGGAAGGCTTCGCGGTCGTCGGCTTCGACGGGATGACCGATTACTACGACGTGCGCATCAAGGAGCGGCGGCACCAGATGCTGCTGCAGAACCAGCATTTCTCCGCGCATGTCGGCATGCTCGAGGATTTCGACGCGCTGCACGCCTTGACGATGGCGGAGAGACCCGACGTGATCGTCCACCTCGCGGCGCAAGCGGGGGTCCGCTACAGCCTCGAGAACCCGCGCGCCTATCTCGATGCCAACGTGACCGGCACCTTCAACGTGATGGAGTGCGCGCGCGAGCTGGAGGTCGAGCACCTGCTCATGGCCTCGACCAGTTCGGTCTATGGCGCGAACGAGGACATGCCGTTCGACGAGCGCGAAAAATGCGACACCCCGCTCACCTTCTACGCCGCGACGAAGAAGGCGAACGAGGCGATGGCCCACAGCTACGCGCATTTGTGGAACCTGCCGACGACGATGTTCCGCTTCTTCACCGTCTACGGACCGTGGGGGCGGCCCGACATGGCGCTGTTCAAGTTCACCAAGGGCATCCTCGAAGGCACGCCGATCGACATCTACAACAACGGCGAGATGCACCGCGACTTCACTTACGTGACCGATCTGGTGCGCGGCATTCGCCTGCTGATCGACACGCCGCCGGTGCGGCCGGAGAGCAAGGACGAGATCGCCGATTACGACAGCCTGTCGCCCGCCGCGCCCTTCCGCGTGGTCAACATCGGCAACAGCGACAAAGTGCGGCTGATGGATTTCGTCGAAGCGATCGAGGCCGAATGCGGGCGCGAGGCGGTGAAGAACTTCATGCCGATGCAGAAGGGCGACGTGCCCGCGACCTGGGCCGACGCGACGCTGCTGCAGGAACTCACCGGCTATCGCCCGCAGACCGAGTTCCGCGAAGGCGTGCGCCAGTTCGTCGCCTGGTATCGCGACTACTACGAAGTTTAGCTGGCGAGCCTGAGGTTCGCTTTGGCCGGCGGATGGTTCGCATCGGGCCAGATGCCGCGCGTGTCGTAGACTACCGCCTCACCGCGCTCTTCGAGCGGCACGACGCGGAACACGTCGTGGTCGACCAGCACGATCAGCACGCCGCAGGTCTCGAGCGCGGTGTCGAGGTCGATCAGGCTTGCGCCGGTGCCCTCGAACTCGATCGGCAGCTCGGCGGCGTAAGGCTCGACCACACGCACGCGTTCGCCGTATTTGCGCGCCAGCCGCCCGGCGACGAAGCGCGCGGGGCTTTCGCGAAAGTCGTCGATATTGGCCTTGAACGCCAGCCCGAGACACGCGACCGGTACGCCGGGGTTGGCCTCGATCAGCCGTTCCGCCTCGGCCACGACATGGTGCATCTTGGCGTCGTTGATCTCGCGCGCGGCGCGGATCATCTTCGCCTGTTCGGGCGCGCCGTGAACGATGAACCACGGGTCGACCGCGATGCAGTGGCCGCCCACGCCCGGCCCGGGCTGGAGCACGTTGACCCGCGGATGGCGATTGGCGAGGCGGATCACCTCCCACACGTCGAGCCCCATGTGGTCGGCGATCATCGACAGCTCGTTGGCGAATGCGATGTTCACGTCGCGAAAGGCGTTCTCGACCAGCTTGCACATCTCGGCGCTGCGCGCATCGGTGGTGACGCATGTCGCCCGCACGAAGCGCTTGTAGAACGCCAGCGCCTTCCTCGCGCAGCGCGGGGTGATCCCGCCGATCGAGCGGTCGTTGCCCGCCAGTTCCTCGAGGATGCGGCCGGGCAGGACGCGCTCGGGGCAATAGGCGATCGCGACATCGGGTGTCTCGCCCGTCAGCCCCGGCAGCTTGAGATCGGGGCGCAGCCCGGCAAACAGATCGCGCATCGCCTCGGTCGTGCCCACCGGCGAGGTCGATTCGAGGATCACCGTATCGCCCTTCTTCAGCACCCCCGCGACCTCGGTCGCAGCGGCCATGACGTAGGAGATGTCGGGCGTGTGGTTCCCGTCCTTCGCGAACGGTGTGGGCACGGCGATCACGAACACGTCGGCGGGCGTGATCCGGGTCGAGGCGGTCAGGAGCCCGCGCTGCACGACGCCGCGCACCAACCCGTCGAGATCGACTTCCTCGATATGGATTTCGCCGCGATTGATCGTGTCGACCACATCTTGCGACACATCGACCCCCGTCACCGGGCAATTCGCCCGCGCGATGATCGCCGCGGTCGGCAGGCCGATATAGCCCAGCCCGATCACGCATACCCGGGGTTTGTCCTCGCCACGCATGGAGGCTCGCCTAGCGGTGAGGAGTAAAAATACCGGTAACGATCGATCGCCCCCGGATCGCGGAGAGCTACTTTGCCAGCAGCTCCACGATCCGCTGCGTGGCCTTGCCGTCGCCGAACGGATTGTGCGCGCAAGCCATCGCCTCGTAGGCCGCCGGATCGTCCAGCAGGCGCTCGGTCTCGGCGACGATGCGGTCGGAGTCGGTGCCGACCAGCCTGGCCGTACCGGCGGCGACCCCCTCGGGCCGCTCGGTCGTCTCGCGCATCACCAGCACCGGCTTGCCGAGCGCGGGCGCTTCCTCCTGCACCCCGCCACTGTCGGTCAGCATGAGGTGGGCCACGCCAAGCAGGCGCGCGAAGTGCGGGTAGTCGAGCGGTTCGATCAGCGCGACGTTGCCCAGGCCGGCAAGCCGTTCGTTCATCACCGCGCGCACGTTGGGATTGAGGTGGACGGGGAAGATCACCGCCACATCCGGCCGCGCGGCGAGCCGGCGAACAGCCTCCGCGATCGCCTCCATCCCCTGCCCGAAATTCTCGCGCCGATGGGTGGTCAGGCCGATCACCCGCTTGCCCGCGAAGCGCGTTTCGAGTTCGGCGAGGCCCGACGCCAGCCCGGGCTCGCGTTCGATCTTCGCGGTCACCCAGTGGAGCGCGTCGATCACCGTGTTGCCGGTCACGTGGATTTTGGCAGGCTCGACGTTCTCGCGCCGCAGCGCTTCTGCCGCCGTTTCGGTCGGCGCGAAGTGCCAGCGCGCGAAGCTGCCGACGATCTTGCGGTTCACTTCCTCGGGCCAGGGATGGTGGATGTCGCCGCTGCGTAGCCCCGCCTCGACATGCGCGACCGGAATCTTGCGGTAATAGGCGGCAAGCGCGCCCGCCATCGCAGTCGCGGTGTCGCCCTGGACCACGACCACGTCGGGTTGCTCGGCGTCGAGCACTTTGCCGATCGCGGTCAACAGGTTGGCGGTCAGCGCGTCGAGCGTCTGGTCGGGCCGCATCAGATCGAGATCGTGATGCGGCGCTACGCCCGAAATCTCCAGCACCTGGTCGAGCATCCCGCGATGCTGGCCCGAGACGCAGACGCGCGAGACGAACCGTGCGTCGGCCTCGAGCGCGTGGACCAGCGGGAACAGCTTGATCGCCTCGGGCCGGGTGCCGAAGACGGTGAGGATCTTGCGCGGAGCGGTCATGCCGCCCCCATTAGCGCAAGTGCGTTAACGGCGCTTCAGCCTTGCGGCTCTTGCATGATCGGCTCGGCATCCTCGCTCGGCGGGATCGAGGGATTTGCCTCGTCGGGGAGCGGCGCGTCGCGCTCGGCCTCGAGGCGCTCCATATATTCGCGTTCGATCGCCTCGACGCGCTCCTGCTCGGCCGCGGCCGCCTCGTCGATCGTCGACAGCCGTTCTTCGCGAGCGGCGGCGATCAGCTCGCTGAAGCGCACCTTGGCGCCGCCCTCGCGCGCGCCGTAAGCCTGGTCGATCAACTGCTGGGTGCAGCCGGTAAAGCCGCCCGCGCCCGCCGTCGAGCACGACAACGTGCCGAAATCGCCGATCATTTCGAGCGATTCCACC